>NZ_JBFUIU010000868.1:0-3604 GCF_056401695.1 Variovorax sp. P4_D9 | reverse complement strand
GTACATGGTGCGCGTCCAGCTCAGCTGCGGCAGTTGCGCGAACGTGTTGTATATGTAGCCCGACACCTGGAAGTCGGCGACGCCCAGGCCGCCCGTGCCGGCTGCCGTGCCCGGGGTGTCGGCCACGAACACCATGTTGGCCTGGTTGCTCGAATAGGCGCCGGCACTGGCCGAGGGCGGGCCCCCGACCTGCCAGTAGTTCGGCACCGTGCGCGTGGGCGAGACCAGCATCGTCGCCTTGTCGTTGGCGAACAGCGTCGAGATGCCGCCGTTGCCCACGCCGTACGAGGCGGCGTCAGGACCGTAGCGGTAGGCGATGCCGGCGTCCTTGCTCATCTTCTGCGCGACGTCGCGATAGGCGGTGGCCGAGATCGCCAGCGAGCTGTCGACGATGTCGTTCGCCGCCGCAGCACCTGCCGAAAGCGGGGTACCGCTACCGGCGGTGGTCGGCGCCTGGGCCGCCGCCGCCGCACCTGCCGAAAGCGGGGTACCGCTACCGGTGGTGGTCGACGCCTGGGCCGCCGCCGTCGACCCTGCATCAGCGGAGGCTGCCGTGCCGAGTGCTGCGAGCCCTCCACCACCRCCGCCACCACCACCACCACCACATCCAGCCAACAAAGCGGTGCCTACTGCGAGCAAAATCCCGCTCTTGCGTAAAACTTTCAAGAAAAACACCTCCAAAATATCAAGTTGGGGGTTTGTACGTGGGAGAGGTCTTACAGGACAACCTAACTTTCAAATCTTTTCTTGATGTTTTTCATCCCCTTCGGGGGGTGTTACATCCGTAGCGCATAGTGACCTTATGACCGCAAATTATCAAGCTCCCCGTCGATTACAACTTTCTTCCCATATAGCAAAAGATGGCATCGCCATCATCCCGACGGCACCCGAGCGGCAGCGCAATCGCGACAGCGACTTCCTGTACCGGCACGACAGCTATTTCTATTACCTGACCGGCTTCACCGAGCCGAATGCCTGGCTGGTGCTCTCCGGCGACGGGCGGTCGACGCTGTTCTGTGCCCCCAAGGACCTGGAGCGCGAGATCTGGGACGGCTACCGCCTGGGCCCCGACGCCGCGCCGGCGGCGCTGGGCGTGGACGAGGCCTACTCGATCGAGGAGCTGGACGCCAGGCTGCCGCGCCTGCTCGAGAACAAGCGTGTTGTCTGGTATCCGTTCGCGACGCACAAGGGCCTGGAAACGCGGGTCGATGGCTGGCTTTCCCCCGTGCGCGCGCGCGTCCGCTACGGCGCACTGTGCCCCGAGGAACAGCGCGACCTTTGCGGCCCGCTGGACGAGATGCGCCTCATGAAGGACGCGGCCGAACAGGACACGATGCGCCGCGCCGCCCAGATCAGTGCCCGGGCCCATGTCCGCGCGATGCAGCTGTCGGCGCGCATGCTGCGCGAAGGCCGGGAAGTGCGCGAGTACCACCTTGACGCCGAACTGCTGCACGAGTTCCGACTCGGCGGTTCACAGTATCCGGCCTACGGCTCGATCGTCGCGGCCGGCGCCAACGCCTGCGTGCTGCACTACCGTGCCGATGCGGCGCCGGTGCGCGACGGCGAACTGGTCCTGATCGACGCCGGCTGCGAGCTCGACGGCTATGCCAGCGACATCACGCGCACCTTTCCGGCCAACGGCCGATTCACCGGCCCGCAGCGCGCTCTGTACGACCTGGTGCTGGCCAGCCAGGATGCCGCGGTGGCGGCGACCCGCGCGGGCCAGCGCTTCACCGATCCGCACGACGCCACCGTCAGGGTGCTGTCCCAGGGCATGCTGGACCTGGGATTGCTCGACGCCGACAAGGTCGGCGGTGTCGACGACGTGATCGAGAAGCGCGCGTACTTTCCGTTCTACATGCACCGCACCGGACACTGGCTCGGCATGGACGTGCACGACTGCGGCAGCTACATCGAGCCGACGCAGGTCGGCGAAGTGAGCGAGCGCAGGGACCCGCTGTCCAACGAACTCATCCAGAACCGGCCCAGCCGCATCCTGCGTCCCGGGATGGTGCTGACCATCGAGCCCGGCCTCTACGTGCGGCCGGCGGAGGGCGTGCCGGAACAGTTCCACAACATCGGCATCCGCATCGAAGACGACGCCATCGTCACCGAGACCGGGTGCGAGCTGATCTCTCGCGGGGTGCCGGTCAAGGCCGACGAGATCGAAGCGCTGATGCGCGCCTGACGCACGGCCGGCGCCTGTGCCGGCCCTCGGCAGCCGCTCAGGCCGTTGCCGCCAAGTGCCCGCGCGTGAAGGCCTCCTCGAAGATTGAATAGCCCGACCAGTCGCCGTGCGCGAAAGTCAGGCGCCCCGCAGCCACCCGATCCTTCGCCCCCAGCGTCGCCAGCAGGCCGGGGGCCGGGATCGCCATCGCATGCCCGTAGCGCGTGATGTCGATCCGCGTCGCGAGTTCGCCGAGGTCGGGGTGGGCTTGCGACAACTCGGCCAGCAAATCGTCGCGCCAGCCGCTCCAGGGCCTTTCCAGCAGTCGGCGGCGGCTGTCGGATCCGTCCCAGCTGCTCGGGCCCAGCGGCCGGTACCAAGTCAGGACCGTGGCGCGCGGCGTCGGATCGAGCACCTGGTGCCGGGCATCGACGTAGCCCAGGCCACGGCTGCCATGGATCACGTTGTCCCATGACGGCGCGGCGCCCGGCCGGTCGGCGAGCGCTGCCCGCAAATGCACGTTGGCGACCAGCCAGGGCGCGTAGCGCAGCGCGGCGGCCGCCCGGCGCAGGGATTCGGGCGCGCCCTCGACCACCCGGGCGGCGACGAAGACCGGCAGCGCGACGATGCACCGATCGGCCTGCCAGCGCAGCCGCGTTCCGCTCGCGATATCGACCGCATCGACCTCGACGCCGCTGCGCAGGTCGGCGATGCGCGTGACCGCGTGGCCGGTCCGCAGCCGGTCGCCGAGCGGCTGCGCGAGCCGTCGAGTAAGCCAGGCGTTGCCTTCCGGCCAGGTGAGCACCGCATCGCGTCCGCCGCCTTCATCGCCGGGCGCGCGAAAGCCGTGCCGGCTGGCGAAGTAGTGGATGCCGGCCCAGGCCGAGACATGGGCCAGGCCGGCACCGTAATCGTCGCGGCAGCAGTAGTCCAGGTACCAGCGCAGCTGCGCATCGGAAAAGCCTTCGCGCGCCAGCCAGGCGTCGAAGGACAGCGCGTCGAGCGCCAGCAAGGCCGTCGCAAGCGGCGCGCGCAGCGCCGGGATCGTGAAGCGCGCTTCATGTCCCAGCGTCTCCACCCGCCGCGAGAAGCGCCGGTACTCTGCCAGGGTGCCATCGCCCACCCCTTGCACCGGCAGCAGCCCGTCCTGCCAGCTGCCTCGGAAGAACAAACGCTCCTGCGGACTGTGGCAGAGGTGGCGCTCGTCGTATTCCCAGCGCCCCGCCACCCGACGGCGCAGGCCCAGTTCCTCGAGCAGGTCCTGCACCTCGTGCGCGGCATCGCCGGGCAGCGGCAGGTAGTGCGCACCGAGCGGACAGGCAATACCCTGCACAGCGCCGCCACGGCTGTTGCCGCCGGCGCCGTCCTCGAGCTCGAGCAGGACGAAGTCCTCGACGCCGGACAGGCGCAGCGCCCGCGCCGCCGCCAGGCCGGCGA
>NZ_JBFUIU010000867.1:0-3605 GCF_056401695.1 Variovorax sp. P4_D9 | reverse complement strand
ACCTTGCCTTCCTTGAGCGCCTTGCCTTCGTAGGGACTCAGCTCGACCACTTCGCCCATGTTCATCTGGCTGACGTCGAGTTCGATCGGCAGCGCGCCGGAGTCTTCCATCGTGTTGTAGAAGATCGGGGCGATCTTGCCGCCGAGGCAGACGCCGCCGAAGCGCTTGTTCGGTACGTAGGGGATGTCTTCGCCGGTGAACCAGAGCACCGAGTTGGTCGCGCTCTTGCGCGACGAGCCGGTGCCGACGACGTCGCCGGCGTAGGCCACCAGGTGGCCGCGGGCGCGCAGGTCCTCGATGAACTTCACCGGGCCGCGCTTGCCGTCTTCCTCCGGCACGATTCCGGGGCGGGCGTTCTTGTGCATCGCGAGTGCGTGCATCGGAATGTCGGGGCGCGTGGTCGCGTCCGGTGCGGGCGACAGGTCGTCGGTGTTGATTTCGCCGGCAACCTTGAAGATGCTGACGGTGATGCTTTGCGGCACCTCGGGGCGGCTGGTGAACCATTCGGCATCGGCCCAGCTCTGCAGCACGGCCTTGGCATTGRCATTGCCGTTGTCGGCCTTTTCCTTGACGTCGTGAAACTGGTCGAACATCAGCAGGGTCTTCTTGAGGCCCTCGGCCGCGACGGCGCCGACCTCGGCATCGTCGAGCAGGTCGACCAGCGGTCCGATGTTGTAGCCGCCGAGCATGGTGCCGAGCAGTTCGGTGGCGCGCGCGCGGCTCAGCAGCAGGCTCTTCTCGGTGCCGTGCGCCACGGCGGCGAGATAGCTGGCCTTGACCTTGGCGGCGTCGTCCACGCCCGCCGGCACGCGCTGCGACAGCAGATTCAGCAGGAAGTCGGCCTGGGCCACGGCCGGCGTCTTCATGAGCTCGATCAGCTCGGCGGTCTGCTTGGCGGTCAGCGGCAGCGGCGGGATGCCGAGCGCGGCGCGTTCGGCAACATGTTCAACGTAGCTTTGCAACATCTTCTTTTCTCCGGAAACACAAAATGGCGGGCGGCTCCCGCTGGCAAGCAAGAGCCGCGCCTCGGCTGGATTTACTGCGTCTTGGCGGCCGACGACGAATCGCCGCTCTCGAACAAGCTCTTGGGCGGGTTCTTCTTCATGTCCTCGGCCACCTCGACCTGCTTGGCCGCCTGGCATTCGTCAGCCAGCCGAAGCCCCTGCTTCTGGCTCATGAGCATCGACTTGTTGCCCAGCTGCAGCCACATGGCTTCGCGGACCGGGTCTTCGAGACGGACGGCACCGGTGCGGCTGGCGACCGGATGCAGGCGGTACTTGACGCCGGCGTGCGTCAGCGTGAAGTAGCCGGGCTTCTTGGCGTCGGCCTCGATGTTCACGCTGGCGCCGAGTTCACACTTGATCGTGCCGGTGAGGATGCTCTCGGCCACCTTGAGATCGGCCTCGGACAGGGCGACATCGGTCTCTTCGCTGATCGGCTTGCCTTCCTCGACCCGCTTGATGATGCGCTTCGGCACCACTTTCTGGACCGCATTCTGGGTGGTGACCTTGGCGCGCTCCTTGAGCGGCGGCTTTGCGGGGGCATCGGTGTTCTGGGCCATCGCAGCGAGCGGCAAAGCAAGGGCGGTGGCGGCGATCAGGGCAATCGTCTTCATGGGTAGGCTTCTTTCGGGGTAAGTTTCAAGAGATGGCGGGAGCGAACCACGCCTGCGCCTCGGAAGGCAAGCTGCGGCCGGTGGCATGCGCCCGTTCGAGTACCTGCCAGAAATGGCGGTAACTGGCACGATCATGCAATGTGCCATCGATACTGACCGGTGCCCACGCGGCAAGGGCCGCGGCGGCAATGATTTTTGTAGCGATTTGAATCTGCCGCTCGTCGGGCGCGAAGGCCTCGAGGATCGGACGGATCTGGTTCGGGTGGATGCTCCACATGCGGGTGTAACCGAATTCGGTCGCGGCCCTGCGGGCGGCGGCACGCATCGCCTCGACATCGTTGAACTCGGTCACGACGCAGTGCGAAGGAACCTTGCCATGGGCGTGCGCCGCGGAGGCGATCTCGAGTTTGGCACGCACCACCAGCGGGTGCGTGAACTGCCCGGCGGCCGCCATGCCCTCGGCCGGAATCGCGCCGCCGTGCGACGAGACGAAATCCATCAGGCCGAAGCTCAGCGACTGCACCCGGGGATGGCCCGCGATCTCGAAGGCGTGGTGCACCGCCAGCGGGGATTCGATCAGCACGTGCAGCGGCAGCGCCTCGGCGCCAACGGCGTCGAGCGCCAGCACGGCTTCGCGGACGTCGTCGATCGACTCCACCTTGGGCACCATCAAGTGGCTCAGGCGATGGCCGGCGCGACCGGCGATGGTCATCACGTCGGCCGGGAACGCCGAATGATCGACCGGATGAACCCTTGCGCCTACACGCATGCCCGGGGCCGCCGACAGCGCGAGTTCGGTCACCAGCGCCGCATGCTCGGCCTCGCCGCCGACCGGCGCACCATCCTCGCAGTCGAGCGTGACGTCGAACACGCAGGCGCCGAACTCCTGGGCCATCTCCGCCTGCAGCGCCAGGCTCTTGCGCATGCGTGCCTCGACGCCGCTGTAATGGTCGCAGACCGGCAGCGCCACGGCGCCGGCCTGGGCGCCGAGCAGCACCTCGCGCGGATGAGGGGAAGAAATCGCTGGGTTCATGTCTTCTTCTGCGCCACGATGAACAGGCGCGGAAAAGCCAGCAGCAGCTTGCCGTCGCTGCGTGCCGGGTAGGCGCGCGCAATGCGCCGTTCGTATTCGGCCAGATAGCTGCTCTTGAGCTCGCTGGGCAAAGGGTCGACAAAAGGCTTGAGCCCGGTGCCGCTGACCCACTCGACGATGGCCGCCGCGGAGGCCATCGGATGCTGGTAGGCGGTACGCCAGACGTCGACCACCGCGGCATCGCCGGCCAGCAGGTCGTAGTAGCCGTCGATTCCGAGCAGTTCGGTGCGCAGCCGGTCGGGGTTCCCGATGGCCTGTGCCCAGGGTGCCTCGCCCGCCACCTCGCGCATCAGCCGATGCGTGGGCTCCTCGCGGTTGTCGGGCATCTGGATCGCCAGCACGCCGCCGGGCGCCAGCGCCGCGAAGAGCCTGGGGATCAGAGCTTCGTGGTCGGGCACCCATTGCAGGGCGGCATTGGCATAGATCAGGTCGGGCGCCGCCTCGGGCGCCCAGGTCGTGATGTCGCTGAGCTCGAAGCGGGCCTGCGGCAGGCGTTGCCTGGCGCTGGCGAGCATCGGCTCGGAGTTGTCGGTGCCGACCACCGCGGCATCCGGAAAACGCTGCACCAGCAGCTCGGTGGAATTGCCCGGCCCGCAGCCGAGGTCGAACACGCGCGCCGCCTGGGCCAGCGGCACTCGTGCCAGCAGATCCCGGGCGGGACGGGTGCGCTCGTCCTCGTAACGGCTGTAGAGCGCGGGGTTCCAGTCGAGCATGCCGGCTGTGGCTTTACAGCAGGTGGGCGACGCCGGCTTGCTCGTCCTGCAGTTCCTTGAGCGTCTTGTCGATGCGCTCTTGGCTGAAGGCGTCGATCTCGAGGCCTTCGACCAGCTTGTACTCGCCGTTCTCGCAGGTCACGGGGAAGCCGAACATGGTGTCCTTCGGAATGCCGTACTGGCC
>NZ_JBFUIU010000866.1:0-3613 GCF_056401695.1 Variovorax sp. P4_D9 | reverse complement strand
CTTCAACGCCGAGCTGAGCACTCCATTCCCGGGCGCCGGCAACGACCGGACGCTGCGTCTCTATACCTTTTTCGACGTCGGCAACGTGTTCGGCGACCGCACGCCGTGGTCGACCGACGCGCAGTGGGATTCGATCAAGAAGCTGCGGGCTTCGGTGGGCCTGGGCATCAGCTGGGTTTCGCCGCTGGGTCCGCTGCGGATCGCCTATGCCCTCCCGGTCGTGTATCAGCAGGAAGACCTGGGCCAGCTGATCCCCCAGGATAGAATTCAGCGTTTGCAATTCCRGATCGGAACCACCTTCTAATGACTCCATTGCTCCGTGCCGCCGGCGCGCTGCTTGTTCCTGTCTTCATGGCCGCAGGAATGCCTGCCCATGCGCAGGAAACGTTCCGCATCGGTTTCGTCAATCCGGACCGGGTGCTGCGCGAAGCGCAGCCGGCGAAAGCTGCCCAGGCCAAGCTGGAGGCCGAGTTCCTCAAGCGCGAAAAGGATCTGACGGCACTGGGCGCGGCACTCAAGGCGGCATCCGAGCAGTTCGAGCGGGAGGCGTCGACGCTGTCCGAAAGCCAGCGCGTCGCGCGCCAGAAGGCGCTGGTCGACCAGGATCGGGATTTCCAGCGCCGTCGTCGGGAATTCCAGGAAGATCTGAACGCACGCAAGAACGAAGAGCTGCAGCAGGTCTACGAGCGTGCCAACCGCGTGGTCAAGCAGGTGGCCGAGGCTGAGAAGTACGACGCCATCCTCCAGGAGGCGATCTACATCAACCCGAAGCACGACATCACCGAAAAGGTGATCAAGGCGCTCAACGCGTCGACCAACGGGTCGACCTCTCCCGGCGGCAAGTAGCGCCGTCTATCGGCGTGGCACTGCGGCTAGGCGCAATCGTTGAAGCTCTCGGAGGCGAACTCCAGGGCGATCCCGGGCTCTCGATCGAGCGGCTGGCGCCCCTGGCCACGGCAGAGGGCGACGCGATCGCCTTCCTGAGCCATCCAAAGTACCAGAAAGAGCTCGCGGCCTCCCGCGCCGGCTGCGTGATCGTGGCGCCGGCGATGCGCGAAGCCGCGGCCGCGCGCGGTGCCTTCATCGAGACGACCGATCCCTATCTCTACTTTGCACGCCTCACCCAGCTCTGGAAGAAGGCCCATGCCCGGCCCGAGGCGGCGCGCATCCATCCGAGCGCGGTGATCGATCCCGCGGCGTCGATCGATCCGAGCGCCCGCATCGGCGCGCTGTGCGTGATCGAGCGCGGCGCGCGCATCGGCGCCGACACGGTGCTGAAGTCCGGCGTGACCGTGGCCGAGGACTGCGTCATCGGCGCGCGCTGCCTGCTGCACCCGGGCGTGGTCATCGGCGCCGACGGCTTCGGACTCGCGCCGCACGAAGGCGCCTGGGTCAAGATCGAACAGCTCGGCGCGGTGCGCATCGGCGACGACGTCGACATCGGCGCCAACACCTGCATCGACCGCGGCGCGCTCGAGGACACCGTGATCGAGGACGGCGTCAAGCTCGACAACCTGATCCAGATCGGCCACAACGTGCGCATCGGCAAGCACACCGCGATGGCCGGCTGTGCCGCGGTTGCCGGCAGCGCCACCATCGGGGCCCATTGCACGATCGGCGGCCGGGCCGGTGTGCTGGGGCACTTGACCATTGCCGATCACGTGCACATCTCGGCCACCTCGCTGGTGACGCGATCCATTCTCAAGCCCGGTCACTACACCGGTGTGTTTCCCATCGACGACAATGCCGCCTGGGAAAAAAACGCTGCCACGCTCAAGCAACTGCACAGTCTGCGGGAGCGCCTCAAGGCGCTGGAAAAAATGACGATGCAGGACAAGAAATCATGACGACCCTCGATATCCATCAAATCCTCAAGCTGCTGCCTCACCGGTACCCGTTCCTGCTGGTGGACCGCGTGCTCGACATGGAAAAGGGCAAGCGAATCACGGCACTCAAGAACGTGACCATGAACGAGCCCTTCTTCAACGGCCATTTCCCGCATCGCCCGGTGATGCCCGGCGTGCTGATGCTGGAGGCGATGGCGCAGGCTGCCGCGCTGCTGTCCTTTCATTCGCTCGACATCGTTCCCGACGACAACACGGTCTATTACTTTGCGGCCATCGATGGTGCGCGCTTCAAGCGGCCGGTCGAGCCCGGCGACCAGCTCACGCTCGAGGTCGAGATCGAGCGCATGAAGGCCGGCATTTCGAAGTTCAAGGGCCGCGCCCTGGTCGGCGCTGAACTGGCCTGCGAAGCCACGCTGATGTGCGCGATGCGCCAGATCAACTGACGCTGCCGTTTTTTTTCGCATGACCCTGATTCATTCGACGGCCATCGTCGACCCCCGGGCCGAGCTCGACCCCACGGTCCGTGTCGGCCCCTACGCCGTGATCGGCCCGCAGGTGCGGATCGGTGCTGGCACGTCGATCGGCGCCCACTGCGTGATCGAGGGCCGGACTACGCTCGGCCGCGACAACCAGGTCTTCCAGTTCGCCTCGCTCGGCGCCGTGCCGCAGGACAAGAAATACGCCGGCGAAGCGACCGAACTGGTGATCGGCGACCGCAACACGATACGCGAGTTCTGCACCTTCAACCTCGGGACGTCGCAGGACATCGGCACCACGCGCATCGGCGACGACAACTGGATCATGGCCTACGTGCACATCGCGCACGACTGCCAGCTCGGCAACCAGATCACCATGGCCAACAACGCGACGCTCGCGGGCCATGTCGTGGTGGGCGACTGGGCCACCATCGGCGGCCTGACCGGGGTGCTGCAGCGCATGCGCATCGGTCCCCACGCGATGGTCGGCTTCGCCAGCCATGTCGGCAAGGACGTACCGCCCTTCATGGTGGTCGACGGCAACCCGCTGGCGGTGCGCGGCGTCAATCTAGTGGGGTTGCGCCGGCGCGATTTCGGCAACGAGCGCGTCGCGGCCATCCGCGAGATGCACAAGCTCATCTACCGCCAGGGCAAGACGGTCGACGAGGCGCGTGCGGCCATCGCCGCGCAGGCGCGCGAGACGCCCGAGGCGGCCGCCGATGCAGCCCTGATGGCCGACTTCCTCGGCAGCTCGGCAGCCGGCATCGCCCGCTGAGCGCCTGCATGATTGCGGACACTTCAGCGCGACATTTCGCGATGGTCGCCGGCGAGGCCTCGGGCGACCTGCTGGCCGGCCTGATGCTCGACGGCCTGCAGGCCCGCTGGCCGTCGATGAAGGCCGCCGGCATCGGCGGCCCCAGGATGCTGGCGCGCGGGTTCGAAAGCTGGTGGCCGCAGGAGAAGCTCGCTGTGAGCGGCTATGTCGAAGTACTGCGCCACTATGCCGAGATCGCCGGCATCCGGCGCCACCTGCGGGCCCGGCTGCTGCGCGAGTCGCCCGAGATTTTCATCGGCGTCGACGCCCCYGACTTCAACCTCGACCTCGAAGCTGGGCTGCGCGCCTGCGGCATCAAGACCGCGCATTTCGTCTGTCCCTCGATCTGGGCCTGGCGTCCGGAGCGGGTCCACAAGCTCCGCGCCGCCGCCGACCACGTGCTGTGCATCTTCCCGTTCGAGCCGGCGCTGCTTGAGACCCACGGCATCGCCGCGACCTATGTCGGCCATCCGCTC
>NZ_JBFUIU010000865.1:0-3615 GCF_056401695.1 Variovorax sp. P4_D9 | reverse complement strand
CTCATTGTCGCGGCGTCACTTTTTTTCGGGGATCAGTTTCTCGCTCTCCAGGCCGTTTCGTACGCCTCTCGCCGGCGACACTGAATCGGTGGATGTCGGGTGCCACGGCGGTGGGTTCAGAGACTCACCCAGTTTTGTTTCGCTTATTGTTTCGCCGAGCAGCAATGCCGCTCGCCCGCCAAGGCCGCTCGCACCTGGAGGGAWCATCCATGCAGGATTCTTCCCTTTTGAAACTGAGCTCCTCCGAGATGTCACACTTGAAAAGCTAGGAAAATCAACAGCGTGCGCGCAGAGGTTTCACAGTTGGGCGACCCCGTTCAAGGCTGCTGTGACCCCCGTCTTGAACGGCTGCTAACTGAAGATCCGAACAGCCGTTGTGTGCCCATAGCGGCTGTACACGCCATCCGTGCCCAGCCACACCCGCCACCGGGCCGATCTCCGATACCGAATCCACTCGAGACCGGAAATGCGTCCGGCCGCGGCGCCCGGCGAGGCTGCCGCACAAGCTGAGCGTTGTCATGGAGGCGGTTCGCTTGCGGAAATCGTAGGAAGCACCTGATCAAACGTCCAAGCGCGCGATGGCGCGCTCGATCCGGGCCTTCAGTGCGTTGGCGCATTGTTCATCAGCTAGGGCTCCAGCATGTAGGAGCATTTGTCTCGCCTCGGTCGGCGGTGCCTTTCGCGCTCGCAGCAACGCCAGATCGACCTGGATCCTGGCGTTCCAGAAGGATCCTTGTTTCGCGTAGCCGTGGAACTCCACGGCTTTCAGGAGCAGTGCTTCAGCCTGGGCTGGTGCCGTGGGCAGACTGCGCGCCAGGAATCCCAAATTGCCGCACACCGTTCGAAGCTTCTGCCTGAGGGTCACAGACGGTGGTGGGTCGATCAGTGATAGAAGGATCTCGGCCTTGACCGCCCGCTGCTGTGCACCCATGCGCACGAGTGCGCGTGAGTCCGGCGATGACCGAGACGTGAGTCCAGTTGAAATGGAACTGGATGATGGGTGTCTGTCCCTTGGGCGCCCAKGTGCGCACWCGGGTGGGGCGCTCGCTGATGCCGGACTCGTCCACAAAGACGATCAGCCGTCCTTCTCGCTGGGCTTTTTTTTAAGCGCCGGCCAGGTACTGCGTTTCCAACTGCGCACCGCATCTTCGTTGCGCTCGATGGCGCGCTTCTCAGGCTTTTGCACGCTGAAGCCCAGACTGCCCAGAATCCGCCAGATTTGCGTCTGGCTAAAGCGCACACCGTGCATGCGCTCRATGACAGCGCCCACCCGCCTGAGCGTCCACAGCTCGGTGGCAAATCCATGTTCGGTCGGGCTTTGCAGRATGGCCGCGCGCACGGCGGCCAATTGCCCCCCATCCARCTGGGCCGGACGCCCGCGCTCGGGCACGGCTCGAAGCGCATCRATGCCGCCTTCATCGAGCAGGCGCTTCCATGTGTACACGGTTTGCCGAGCCACCCCGACGGCCAGGGCCGCATCGGCGCAACTCTTGCCGGCCAGCAGCATYCGCCCCGCCCGCAATCGCTTCTTSGCCGCCTCGCTCAATCGCWTTTGCACCAYGCCAATATTCTCCAGCATTGTTCCTGGAGACATAACGCTCGATGCGCTCAGCGGTTGTCATGATTTACGAAAATATCAATAGTTCGAGAATTCCCCACCAACATCTGGAGGGGACCATGCTGATCTTCACGAACCGGGTGATGAAGGCTAGTTCAAACGAATCTTCCTTCGGGACGGCCTACAGCCAGGGATCGGAACGGCTCGGCATGGCCACGGTGGGCGCGAAGGCCGCCGGCTGGAGCGTGACCGCCGTCGATGACGACGTCGACCAGGCGGAAGCCAAGACGGCCTTGGACCCGATCTTCAAAGGGCCGCGCCCGGTATTGATCTACATCCATGGGAACAACAACACCCCGGCCAAGTGCTTCGAGCGATGCGCGAAACTGGAGGCACTCTACGGCGTCGAGGTCGTAGGCTTCTCATCGCCATCAGAGGGCTACCTGCCTGACGGTAAGGTGTATCCGGGCGTCGATCCGAGCGAGAGCGACGGCGACGAGGAAGAACTGGGCGTTGTGAAGGTCGGCAACCGCGAGCAATCCAAGATTCGCTCCAAGATCTACCGCTATCACCAGGCGAGCCTCAACGGAAAGCACTCAGCCGACGCACTGGCGCGCTTCCTGCGGCTGGTGGGTGCCGCGCGCCTGGATGCCAACGGGCAGTCGTTCACCGTCGCCGCCCACAGCCTGGGTGCGCAGTTCCTGCAATACACGCTAGACATCCCGGGCGCCACCGATTCGCTGTCCATCGCCCAGAACGTCGCGCTCCTGGCTCCTTGCGTCCGGGCCAGTGGTCATCGCAACTGGCTGGACATGATCAAACCCAAGAGCCAATTGTTCGTGACCTTCAACAAGGGCGATGTGGTCCTGGCGGCCGCGAGCATTGCCGACAATGGGTAGACTGGCGACACCCAGATGAAGCTGGGAACGGACCCCACGCCCGATCGCCTTCGCGTTCCTGCCATGCGCTACATCAGCTGCCCGGGCGCGAAGGTCGGAAGCGGCGGGCACGGCTATTTCGTGCAGAATAAGATGCCCAAGAAGATGAAGAGCGTCTTCGGCCGCATCCTTCGCTCGGAGCGGGACCTGCAACCCGGCGAGATCGACCGGACGGTGTACGGAATGAAGGGCGACGAGGACGGGCTGACCTGCTTCTTTAACGTGGAACCGTGAGGCCCACGGCTGCGCGTGAGTCACGCAGTCCATCGCATCGCATGGCGCGGCAGATGTTAGGAATCGACGATGAACATCCAGCAGTCCACCCGCAAGTACGAGGCTTGGCTGCGCGCCCAACTGCGCGACGAAGTCGTCGAGAAAGACCTGAAGAAGAAGCACGACAAGATGCGCGATAGTGCCTTCGTGTTTCTTTGCGCCAGGTACTGGCGCTGGGCCGAACTTATTCCCGCCCTCACCCCCTGCGGACCATTGCGCAGCGCGCACAGCAATTGAAACTGTCCGTACGCCGCCAGCGCCCAGTTGTCGAACGCGGCCCGTCAAAGCTGGCCAGCGCATTGAACAGACGTCTTATCGTGCGGTCCGAAACTGTTTTCGCGTCGAACACGTCGCCAGCCACAAGCACCGCGTCGACCTTGTGCAACGCCGCAAGTGATGCGAGCTCGAAGCTCAATGGGGTCGAAGACCCCGTGGACGACCGGAGCCGGGTATAAAATTACCACATAGCGTTTGCGAAGTCCTGCGCGATCACGTCGTGCTCGAAGTGCATCGACCGGATGTACCTCAACGTCTACGTGCCGCAGTTGCAGCGCATCGGGGGCGTGGTGTGGTACCTGCGTGGCCACCTGGGCCAGCGCTTCGCGTCGACGGCGGGGGTGGCCCCAAAGACCGAGGCGTTCGTAGCCAACATCGAGCGGTTCGCAGCCGACGCCGGGGTGGACCTGGTGAGCTTGCCCAAGCACCAGCGCAAGGACGACATCACGCAGCAGTACCTGCAGCAGTTCGACGCCGACGAAGGCGTGCTGTACGTCGGGCGGGCACAGGAGAAGGCCCGGGTGGTGCGCACCGAGCGTCGCCGCTGCGCGCGCACCGGCATGACCTACC
>NZ_JBFUIU010000864.1:0-3618 GCF_056401695.1 Variovorax sp. P4_D9 | reverse complement strand
CATCCTTGCAGGTGTCGAGCGGTTTTGTCTGCGAACTTCTAACTCAGTACACTAGCGAGTCGTATGGCTACGTGGCCGGTCAGCGTTCAGTGTTATGTGAAAAGCATGGCCGGCGCGTCGCCAGGTCAGGAAAGCTCGGGTTGTGGCGCATTGAAAGTGACGGTCGAAGGCCCGCTGTCGATCTGGGCTGTTCGTCTTCCGACGCCACTACAACATGCCGCGGAGCGCTTTGAGCGTCCCCTCCCAGAATCTATCCCCAAACTTTGCTGCGTATACGCCGCACACGATGACTGAGGAAGCAGCAATGGCGACCGTGGTGAGGGTGCTCAACGGCCAAAGCTTGACGCATGTGAAAGCGATGATGAGTCCAAGCAGTCCGCCGCACACGAGCCACACCCTGGTTCAAGGGCATCCGGCGTCCTGTAGACGATGACGACGAGATACAAGGTGATCGACCGAAGCCTCCCTCCCCGTCGCGGCGGAGTCCTATGTGCGACACCGCACGGATCGCGAATGGATTCAGCAGTAATGTTCCTGCACGTTCACGCAGCGCATGGAGCAACGCGATGACCACTTCCGAATTTGCGGCCGAATCCCTGGTTCGCACATACCTGAGGGGCCGTACCATGGAACCGATCCTTTTCAGGGCGGTTGTGTGGATGGCTGAAAAGCGGCTGACCAGCGGGATGATGCCGGTACTGGACGCGACGATGCGGACAGACATCGACAATCAAGCCGGAGCAGGGCAGTGGCGCGGCCACTCTTCTCAGGCATTGTCCGAAGCACCAACCGTCTGTGCGCTGCTGCATCGGGCCTACGTGCTTTCTCCGCCGATGCCAGACCCGATCGGCACCCCCTTGCACCGAGCGTCCCACAGGGCGGTTGGACGCAATTCTGTGCGTCATTCCCGACGGTAAGTCGGCAAAGACCATTCTGCCTCTGAAGCTGTCCGTGAGTGGCTTCGTTGGGCGTACCCGCCCCTTCAGACGACGTGCATGCCAAGTCCATTGCCGGCACGTGCAGCCGGGTCAGGTAGCAATTGTGTTCGGTAGCAAACGATCAGTCTCGCGCTTCACCACCTCGTAGCATTCGCACACGTGCCGTTCGAGACCCGGACGGTCCAACACGGTGATGTGGCCCCGAGCGTACTGAATCAGGTTCAGGCGGTGCAGCTTACCGGCCGCCTCCGTCACCCCCTCGCGTCGCACACCGAGCATGTTGGCGATGAGTTCCTGCGTCATGACCAATTCGTTGCTCGGCAACCTGTCAAGGCTCAACAAGAGCCAACGACACAACTGCTGCTCGAGCGAATGGTGTCGATTGCATACCGCCGTTTGCGACATCTGGGTGATCAGCGCCTGGGTATAGCGCAGCAGAAGATGGAGCAACGGTCCGCCCTGCTCGACCAGTTGCTTGATATGGCTCGCGCCCAGGCGAAACGCATAGCCTGCACTTTGCACCACCGCCCGGTTCGGTGTGCTGCCTCCGCCCATCAAGAGCGAGACACCGACCATGCCCTCGAACCCTACGACCGCGATCTCGGCGGATTGCCCGTTCTCGAGCACATAGAGCAGCGAAACGATGCAGTCGGTCGGGAAGTACACATGCTGCTGGACCACCCCCGACTCGTAGAGGACCTCGCCCAACTTGAGTTGGACCAGTTCGAGGAGCGGCGCCAGACCGGCCCGCACGTCCGGGGGCATCACTTCCAGCAGGCCGTTGCGCGCCGAAGGTGGACGCTGCGAAAACGAGTTCGGAGTCGATGTCATGACAAGCTGAAGCCCCAGAAATGCGTCATCTGTGTCTGAATGTAGCGCAGCCTGTGGCTGATGCAAAACCCACGTTAACGGCAGTTTCATGGCCGTACGTGCGACATCGTGCGGGAGAACGCTGTCCAGCCGTTCGCACGGGCACAGCACGGTGCGATTGGAATTTGGCAGATGCAGAACCCAGCAGACTCGTTCATGCCCAGCACGGCGCAACCGGCACAGGGCGGGTAATGACCGGCGCAGGGCGATTCAACGCCAAGCCTTCAGCAGGCGGCCCGCGATACTGATTTCAGCGCCGCGACGCCTCGACGGAACTCGCCGTCGTCGGGCTCGAGAGCATCGTCGGTATCTCGCTGGTAAAAGCGCCGAGTCAAGGCGCAACCGTGAACTGGCAGGCCGCCGGGCTCAGGCGATGGAGGGATGGAGGAGCAGGTCAACCGGGCCGCGCCAGTGCAGCACCTGTGGCCGCCCTCCACCGGGGCGCTGGTCACCCAAATGTCGCACACACCGGGGCAGAACGGGCACCAGAGCGGTTCTTCGGCGCCATCTAGTTCAGCTTTTGCCGAACTTTGCCTTGGCGGCGGCCATATCGGCCTTGGAATCACTGCCGGCGAATCAACCACCTGACCCGCCAGTAGCGCCGCCCGCATTGACGATTGTGCGCTTGCGCACAGACGCAAATGAAAAGGTTGACGATATTGGCCTTAGCGGCGCCATTTCTGCGCGGACTCTCAACAAGGTGCCCGCGCGATTTCAGAAACAACGGGTCCCGTTCTCAACCGCTTGCTCGAAGCGCTACCGCCAAGAGACAGAGCGCGCCTGCTCGGCAAATGCGGCAGAAAGGGGAACAAATGATCAAGATTGGAATCGTGGACGACCATGCCATCGTGCGCTCCGGCTTGTGCCAGTTCTTCTCGGAGCAGGTCGACCTGCGCGTCGCGGGCGAAGCAGCCAGTGGTCGCGAAGCAATCGAGCTTGTGCGCACCACCGAACTTGATGTGCTTGTGATGGATCTCGCGATGCCCGGGCAAAGCGGCATCGACGCGTTGGCGATGATCCACGCCAAGGCGCCGGACGTCGGCATCCTGATCTTGAGCGGCTACCCCGAGGAGCACTACGCGATGAATCTGATCCGCCAGGGCGCAAGCGGCTACCTCAACAAGGAATGCGAACCGATGGAAATCGTGAACGCGATCCGCGTCATCTCACGGGGCCGCCACTACATCACGCCGGGCGTAGCCGAATTGTTGGCGCGTCAGCTCGACCGCAAAGACGATGTGGCACCGCACGAGCAACTGTCGGAGCGCGAATTCCAGGTGTTCCTCAAACTCGCCAAGGGAGAGAAGGCGGGAGACATCGCCAAGACCCTGTCCCTGTCCGTCAAGACGGTCAGCACCTACCGCACGCGGCTGATGGAGAAGATGAATCTCTCCTCCAACAGCGATCTCACGTACTACGCCCTGAAGAATAAGCTGATCGATTGAGCCTCGGCACAGGTTCGCGTTCGACAGCAACGCCGGCCGAGTACCACTCATTGCCGCTGGGCGGGGGGAGTCATTCTATATTTCGACGATGGCGAAGCCAGCCAGCCTTTCACGGGTGGCAACAAGAGGCGTCGTCGCGTTCCCCGTCCGGCGGCTGTCCGTCGGAACGGCACCGGAGGAACGGATGCGCCCTATCGAAACCACAGCGGTGGGTTGATACCAATTTGCGTTCAATAGATTAGATATGATGTCAGCCCACGAACCTCAAGGAGTCGTGGATGAAGACATTAATCGTGGGTGATAAGCCGACTGTTGAGCGCTTGGCGGAACGGCTCAAGCGAGCCGGCAGTCATGCGGAGTACCAG
>NZ_JBFUIU010000863.1:0-3624 GCF_056401695.1 Variovorax sp. P4_D9 | reverse complement strand
GCCTTGACCTTGCCGGTGATGAAGGTGTCGTTCGAGCGCTCCTGGAAGGTGGTCGGCGGACCGACCACCAGCTCGTTGATCACCGAACGCACGTTGTCGACGCGCCGCACCACATCCTCGACGCGGCGCTTGTCGGCCTCACTGCCGACCGTGCCGGTCAGCAGCACCTGGCGATTGAAGCTGGTCACGCTCACGTACATCTGGTCGTTGGCGATCTCGCGCACGCGCGCGCCGGCGCGCAGCTCGATGGACTGGTCGTCGACCTGCGCGCCCGAGCTGCGGCGATCGGTCGCCACCATGCCGACGCCGGCGGCCGCGGCCCCGCCCACCACCAGCGGCACGCAGGCAGTGAGACCGGACACCAATACGGCGCCTACGGCCAGAGCCATTGCGATGCGTTGCGTGGATGTGGTCTTCATGGGTGCGGGCCTTCCTGTGCGTTGTGTCCGCGGCGAGTTTAGCCCAGGGTTTTCACCGCTCCGTTACCGGCTGTCATCACGGCCTTCGCGCGAGCGGCATGTCGCGCCCCTTGCCTACAATGCGACGCGGTGGATGGCGCACATGTTGCATGGTCCGCATCCGGCATCGATATCGACCCGTTCGATCAAGGAAGTCACCGTGATTCAACCCATCGCGCGATCGCCCGTGCTGCACTGGATGGCCGGCGCCCTGGCGCTGCTGCTGCTGGCCGGATGCAATGCGCTGGCGCCCGTGAACCCGCCCATCGCCAAGGTCGACCCCGACGGCGGCTACCGGGTCAACCGCCTGCTGAAGCGCCCTCACCACGGCGTCACCAATGACCCCCACACGCTGTTCCTCCTCACCTTTTCGGGAGGCGGGACGCGCGCGGCGGCGTTCTCCTATGGCGTGCTCGAGGAGCTGCGGCACACCGACATCGTGGTCCAGGGCGTGCAACGCAATCTGCTGGAGGAGGTGGATGCGATCGCCGGCGTCTCCGGCGGCAGCTTCACCGCCCTGGCCTACGCGCTCTATGGCGACCAGCTGTTCACCGAGTACGAGCCGCGCTTTCTGAAGCGCGACGTGCAGGGTGCGCTGACGCGGCGCGCGCTCAACCCGCTCAACTGGTTCAGCCTCGGCAGCGGGTTGTACGGCCGCTCGGAGCTGGCCGCCGACTACTACGACGAGATCCTGTTCAACGGCGCCACCTTCGCCGACCTGCTCGAAAAGCCGACCCCCGTGACCGCGGTCACCGGCACCGACCTCTCGACCGGCGCCCGCTTCCCGTTTTCGCAGGACCATTTCGACCTGCTGTGCTCCGACCTCGGCACGGTGCGCCTGGCCCGGGCCGCGGCCACCTCCTCGGCCGTGCCCGCGGTGCTGTCGCCGGTCACCTACTACAACTATGGCGGCCACTGCGGTGCCACCATGCCGGCCTGGGTCTACGATGTCACCAAGCCGGGCGGCCCCTCGCGCCCGGCCGGCCGGGCCCTGCTGCGCTATCGCGACATCCAGAACTTCGAAGACAGCAAGAACCGGCCGTACCTGCACGTGGTCGATGGCGGGGTCTCGGACAACCTGGGCCTGCGCGGCCTGCTTGAGGCCCTCGAAGAACTGGAGGCCAGCCCGAACTTCCAGCGCCAGGTGGGGCTTGCATCGATCCGGCGCATCGTGGTGGTGGTGGTCAACTCGCGCTCGGCGCCGGCCACGGACTGGGACCAGCGGGTGCGCGCGCCCGGCGTCGTCTCGCAGTTGCTGCAGTCGTCGAGCGTGCCGATCGACCACTTCTCCTACGAGTCGGTCGAACTGCTGAAGGACATCGCGCAGCGCTGGGCCGACAAGCGCGAGCTCCAGGTGGCCGAGCTCCGGCTCTCGGGCATGCCGCGGGCACAGGCCGAGGCCGCGGTGCCGACACTGCGCTTCGACGCCATCGACGTCAGCTTCGACGCCATCGAGGACCCGAAGGAGCAGCGCTACTTCATGGACCTGCCGACCAGCTTCGTGCTGTCGGCGGAGGAAGTCGACCGACTGCGCGCGCTCGGCGGCCGGCTGCTGCGCGAATCACCCGCTTATCGCGAACTGCTCGAGCGGATCAGCGATGCGCCGGCCAAGGCCGGTGCCGCGGCGCAATAGCTCAGGGGGCTCAGGTCCGCCGCCGGGCCGCCCCAAGGCGGACTGCGCCCCCTCGGGGGGCATCAAGGACACGCAGTGCCGAGCGTGGGGGCTCAAGTCGACAGCAGGGAAGAGTCGCTATCCTGGTCGCCGAGCAGTTGGGCGTCGACGCCGTCGCACAGGCAGTGCAGCGCCAGCAGGTGGACCTCGTGGATGCGCGCGGCGCGCTCATGCGGCACGCAGACCTGCACGTCGGTCTCGCGCAACGCACGGCCCACGGCGCCGCCGGTGCTGCTGCCCGAGGGCGCGGCGTTGCCGAGCAGGGCCACCACCGTCATGTCGCGCGCATGTGCGGCTTCGACCGCCGCCAGCACGGCGGCCGATTGGCCGCTGACGCTCAGCACCAGCAGCACGTCGCCGGCCTGGCCCAGTGCACGCACCTGGCGCGCGAAGCGATCGGCGCCGAGCGACTCGGCCGTGTCGGCGGCGGGATCGGCGGGATCGCCGGGCAGCGCGATCGCGGCCAACTCGGGGCGGTCGCGCTCGAAGCGGCCGACGAACTGGGCCGCGAACTGCGCCGCCAGCAAGCCGGACACGCCGGAGCCGCACGCGAGGATCTTGCCGCCGCTGGTGACGCAGGCCAGCAAGGCCTGCATGGCTTGGGAAATGGGTTTGCCGAGCAATGGCCCGGCCTGGTATTTGAGGTCTGCACTGTCGATGAAGTGCTGCTGAATCCGTTGCTCGAGCATGGGGCGCGATGATAACTGCGGGCGGGTGATCGACTTATGAAACAAAACGTGAGCAGGCGCGCTCAACCGGCGTCGAAAGCGCCCCGGATCCAGTCGATGCCCGCCTCCACCAGCACGACATCGAGGCGACAGGGCGGCAGCACGCGCAAGCGGCTGATGCAGTGCCGCGCCGCGAAGACGATGCGGCGCTGCTTCCCGGCCGTGATGCTGCCGCCGGCGCCGCCGTGCGTCGCGCTGGCACGGCCGCGGACCTCGACGAACACCAGCGTGCCGTCGCGCGGATCGCGCATGATCAGGTCGATCTCGCCGCCGCCCCGGCCGGGGGTTCGATAATTGCGCGCGACCAGCCCGAGGCCGGCCGCCTGCAGGTGTTCGAGAGCGCCGTCCTCGGCCGCTTCGCCGCGCTGCTTGGTCGTCGGCAGCGATGTCCGCCCTGCTGCCTTGTTCTGGAGATAAGCCATTGACTTCCATCGCTCTCGCTTCGTTCGGCGCCGCCCTGCTCGCCGCGCGAGAGGCCGCGGGTTCGCAGCATTATCCGCAGGCCACGCTCTACGTGGTCGCGACGCCGATTGGCAACCTCGCGGACATCACACTGCGCGCGCTGCACGTGCTGCAGATGGTCGACGCGGTCGCCTGCGAAGACACGCGCCACACGCAAAGCCTGCTGCGGGCCTACGGCATCGACCGTCCGGGCGCACAGCTGCTGGCCCTGCACCAGCACAACGAGAGCGAAGCGGCGCAGGCGGTGGTCGCGCGGCTGGCCGCGGGCGAGCGCATCGCCTATGTCAGCGACGCCGGCACGCCC
>NZ_JBFUIU010000862.1:0-3636 GCF_056401695.1 Variovorax sp. P4_D9 | reverse complement strand
GTCATGAAGCGGGCGATGGTCTGCACCGAGCCGCTGTCGTCCATCAACTTGCCGAAGACCGCGCCGAGCAGGAACAGCGGGAAGAACTGGGCCAGGAAGCCGGCCGCCGAACCCATGAAGGTCTGGGTCCAGTGGGCCAGCAGCGGCTCGCCGGCGAACAGGGCGGCGATCAGCGCCGCGGCCGGCGCCAGCACCAGCACGCTCCAGCCCCGGTAGGAGAGCCAAATCAGCAGGCAGAGGCCGAGGAAGATGCCTGCGAGTCCCATGCTCAGACTCCTTCGAGGAGCGCGTCGAGATCGAGCGTCGAGCGCTTGCCGATGTCGCCCTTGTGGGCGTCGAGGAAGGCTTGCGCCGAACGCCGGCCTTCATCGCGCAGCTGGCACAGGAAGGGCCACTCCGAGATCATCTTCGAGGACGCGCCGAGCGCGAGCATGGCGTCGGTGGCAATGCGGTGGATCCGCATGCGGGCCCAGGCCGCGCCCTCGCCGTGGCCGGGATCGGCCACCTGGTGCAGCAGCGCGATCATGCGCAGCTCCTTCAGCAGCGGCGAATTGAAGGACAACTCGTTGAGCCGGTTGTTGATCTCGGTGGCGCTGCGCGGGACGCCCGCCCGCTCGACCGGATTGATCTGGATCAGCAGGGTGTCGCTCGACTGGCATTCGCGGATCAGCGGCGTCATCGTCGGGTTGCCGGCGTAGCCGCCGTCCCAGTACGGGTCGCCGTCGATCTCGACCGCGTGGAACATGGTCGGCAGGCAGGCCGAGGCCAGCAGCACGTCGGGCGTCAGCTCGGGATTGCGGAACACCCGGCCGCGGCCGGTGCGGACGTTGGTCGCGGTGACGAAGAGCTTGATCGGCGAGGCCGTGAGGCGTTCGAAGTCGATCAGTTTGGCAAGGATGTCGCGCAGCGGATTCATGCCGCGCGGATTGAGGTCGTAGGGCGACCACAGGCGCGTGGCCAGGTCGGCCGCAATGAAGGCCGCCGAGTTCTCGAGCGTCCAGGTGCCGGTCAGCATGTCCATCCAGCTGCGCTTGAAGGGGCTGTACTTGGCGGCATCGGAAACCCCGCGCCAGAAGTTGTCGAGCGACTCGCGCGCGCCCTCGGCGCCGCCCACCGCGTGACCCGAGACCAGGGCCGCCGCGTTCATGGCGCCGGCCGAGGTGCCTGAGATGCCGTCGAGGCGCAGCCAGGGCTCCTCGAGCAGGCGATCGAGGACGCCCCAGGTGAAAGCGCCGTGCGAGCCGCCGCCTTGCAATGCGAGATCGATTGGAAATGTCTTCAATCAGAACCTCCGATAGCGTAGCTTGGCGAGAGTGTCCGACCGCGCCGTGTCGGCATGGTGTCAGCAGCAAGAAGTGCGCCCAGAAGGCGCAGCGGGCGACTTTAAGTGAGCGCAGGTCATTGCGGCAACGTCTTTGTGCCGCTCGCGGACGCGCGCTTTTCGAGTCCTGAATCCGGCGTCGGCTGCGCCACGCGGTGTTCACCCCGGCAGGCGGCGCACCACCACGGTCGCCTCGAGCCCTTCATAGGCCTCGGGGTCGCCGTACCAGCTGCCCGAGATCGGCGCCGCCAGGGCCGGATCGCGCGCCACGCCGACCCGGATCAGCTGCGAACTGGCCATCAGGTTGTTGGTGGGATCGAAGGCGACCCAGCCGGCGCCCGGCAGGTAGGCGTGAAGCCAGGCGTGGGTGCTGCCCGATCCGGTGACCGCCTGCCCCGGCTCCGCCTTGCCGGTGTCGAGCGCCGCGTCGTAGAGATAGCCGGAGACGAAGCGCGTCGCGACGCCGAGGCGGCGCGCGGCCTCCATCATCAGCAGCGCGTAGTCGCGGCAACTGCCGCTGCCGAGCGTCAGCGTCTGTAGCGGCGTCTGGGTGCCTTCCTCGTCGCGCGCGACATAGCGTAGGCTCTGGCCGATGTGGGCATTCATGCGGGTCAGCACGTCGCGCGTGCTGTTCGGCTGGTCCGTGTGCAGGAACTGGTGCGCCCAGCGGATCAGCGTGCCGTCCGGATCGTCGTGATGCGGGCGCAGGTAGTGCTCGAGGTCGAGCCGTTCCGCCAGCGAATAGGCAAAGGGCAGCACCTCCGCGGCGGGGTCCAGCGCCAGTTCGTCTAGCGGCGTCGGCACGTGCTCGATCGTGAACGAACAGACGATCCGCAGCTCGGTCGCCTCGCCCATCGGCTGCACCAGCGCGACCGAGTTGGAGTGCGGGTCCTGGATCATCCGCACATAGGCCTGGGGGCTGACCTGCAGGTCGGTGGCCAGGACCCTCAGGTCATGGCTGTCGCGCGGCCTGAACATCACGCGATGCAGCCCGAAGGTAACGGGCGTCTTGTAGCGGTAGACGGTGGTGTGGGTGATGTCGTAATGGATGGCCATGGGCCATTGTGGCCGCGACGGCGGTTGACCCTGTTCGAGGATGCGTCCGACCCCTTCGAAGACTACATGGCCAAGCTCTGACCCGCCGCGCGGGCGCTGCCCAGCGTCCGCGCCAGCTTGACCGGCAGCGGCAGGGGTTCGCCGTGCCATTGGGCGGCCAGCAGCTCGGCGCACAGGACGGCGAAGCTGAGGCCGCGCGATCCGAGCGCGGTGCAGAGCCAGGGGACGTCGGGCTCGCCGGGCAACAGCGGCCCGACCAGCGGGCGGCGGTCCGCCGAGGCGCAGCGAATGCCGGTCCAGGCGCGGGTCGCGCCGTGGTCGAACGCAGGGCCGAGCTGCGCTGCGGCTTCGGGCAGCAGGCGCGCCAGGCGGGCGCGATTGAAGGCCGTGTCCTCGGCCCGCGGCCGAACATCGCGGCTGTCGCGGTCGAAGGTGGCGCCGACGAACCACTCCTGCCCGCCGGCCGCGGGCACGCCGGCGATCAGGTGGCCATCGCCGTTCACCGGCGCCGCGGGCAGTCGCATGGCCTCCGCCATGCGGCCCCCCTCGACCTGGCCGCGCACCGCTTGCAGGGGGTAGGCAGGCGCCAGCGCATGGCTCTCGAATCCGGCGGCGATGACCACCCGGTCGGCCTCGGCCAACCGCTGGCCCTCCGCGTCATGCAGCGCCCAAGGCGCGTGCTCCGTGCCCAGGCGCTCGATCCGGGCCACGCGGCAGCCGGTCCGCACGCGGATCCCGGGCTGCGCCAGCCAGGCCTCAACCAGCCTGGCCGGCCGAACCCAGCCGGCCCGCGCATGCCAGAGGGCTGCCGACCCGGCCGGCAGGCCCGACGCGCGCAGCCGATCCGGCTCCGCGTGCCACGACTCGTTGGGCCCTTCGGCGGACCAGTTGGCCGGCAGGCGATCGTCGCCGTCGGCGCGCCATTCGAGCACGCCGCTGGCGCGCCAGTCCTGACCTTCGACCAGCCACTGTTCCAACTGCTGCCAGGTAACGCGGATGCCGGCTCGCGTCAGGCGCGAGAGCAGCGCGTCGTCTGGCGAAACATGCGGCGCCAGCAGCCCGGCCGGCAAGCTGGAGGCGCCGGCTGCCGGGCGTTCGGCGGCATCCAGCACCTCGACCTCCCAGCCCCTGCGTGCCAGGCTGGCCGCGACGGCCGCCCCGGCGAGGCCGGCGCCAATGACCGCGCAGCGCCGGCCCGGTGGTAGGTGCGCCAGCGCGGGTGCGCGCTGCCGCACCTGCCAGGCCGGCTCGAACAGGCC
>NZ_JBFUIU010000861.1:0-3636 GCF_056401695.1 Variovorax sp. P4_D9 | reverse complement strand
AGCATGTACTGGGGCACCAACGAGCAGCCGCTGCCGTGGGCCAGCTGAAAGGAACACGATCATGAGCGTACTGGGCATCGACCAGATCACCTACGTGGCCGACGACCTCGCGGTCTGCCGCAACTTCTTCCAGGACTGGGGCCTCTCGCTCAAGTCCGAGATCGCCGACGAACTCGTCTTCGAATGCCTCAACGGCTGCACGGTGGTCATCGCGGCGTTGGACAAGCCGGGCCTGCCGGCCGGCATGGAAGAGGGTCCGACCCTGCGCGAAGTGGTGTGGGGAGTCGAGAGCGACGCCGACCTCGCGCGCTATGCCGCGGCGATCGCCAAGGACCCCGGCTTCGTCGACGGCGAGGTCGATGGCGGCCGTCGCATCGGCTGCATCGACCCGAACGGCCTGGCCGTGCGGCTGCAGGTCAGCCGCAAGCATGCGGTCGACGTCGACTGCGGCGCGATGAATACCTGGAACGCCAAGCCGCGCATCAACCAGCCCGCGCCGGTGTACGAGCGGGCGACGCCGATCGAGGTCGGTCACGTGGTCTTCTTCGTCGGCGACGTCCAGGCCACCAGCGCCTTCTATGCCGAGCGCTTCGGCTTCGTCGCGTCCGACAGCTATCCGAACCGTGGCGCTTTCATGCGCTGCGCCCCGGAGGGCGGCCACCACGACCTGTTCCTGCTGCAGTTGCCCTCGGGCAAGCGCGGACTGAACCACGTCGCCTTCACGGTGCGTGACATCCACGAGGTGTTCGGCGGCGGCCTGCACTTCTCACGCAAGGGCTGGGAAACGCAGCTCGGCCCGGGCCGCCACCCGGTGTCCTCGGCCTACTTCTGGTACTTCAAGAACCCGGCCGGCGGCCTGATCGAGTACTACGCCGACGAGGACCAGCTGACTGCCGAATGGCAGCCGCGCGAGTTCGAGCCGGGCCCGACCGTGTTCGCCGAATGGGCGGTCGATGGCGGCCTCGACGGCCATACGCGTCGTCAAAAGAATGCCGAAGGCCCTAAGGGCGCTTTCCTGACGGAGAAGAAATGAGCGATCTCATGCGCCGGCCCCTGCGCCTCGCCGCCACCGTCGTGCTCGCCTTCGCGGCGCTGACGTCGGCGCACGCCCAGAGCGATGCGCAGAAGCAGCTCGCGAGCGACCGCTTCACCATCGTCTCGCCGTTTCCGCCGGGCGGCCCCGTCGACACGCTGGCGCGGGTGCTGTCCGAAGGGCTCGCCAAGCGCTATGGCCAGCCGGCCGTGGTCGAGAACCTGGCGGGTGCGGCCGGCAACATCGGCATCGACAAGGTGAAGCGCGCCAAGGGAGATGTCCACACGCTGCTGGTGGTGCCGGCCGGCAACCTGACGATTAACCCGACCCTGATGCCGAACTTCCCGTTCGACATCGCCAAGGACTTCGTGCCGGTGACGATGCTCGCGACCGCGCCCAACGTGCTGGTGGCGACGCCGACCTCGGGCTTCAAGAACGCCAAGGAGGTGGTCGCCCAGGCCAAGGCCAAACCCGGCACGCTGTCCTATGCGTCGCCCGGTGTCGGCAGCGGCCTGCACCTGGCGGGCGAACTGTTCAAGCAGCAGGCCGGTGTCGATCTGCTGCACGTGCCCTACAAGGGCACGGCGCCGGCGCTCAACGACGTGCTCGGCGGCGTGGTGCCGCTGATGTTCAGCAACCTGCCGGCCACGCTGCCCTTCATCAAGAGCGGCAAGCTGGTCGCGCTCGGCGTCACTGAAGGCAAGCGCAGCCCGGTCGCGCCGGAGATCCCGACGTTGGCCGAGCAGGGCATCCAGGGCGTCAACGTGACCTCCTGGTACGGCCTGCTGGCACCGGCCGGGACGCCGCCCGCGGTGGCCGAGCAGCTTGCCAGGGACGCCGCCGAGATCCTCGCCGCGCCGGACGTGCGCGAGCGCCTCAAGGCCCAGGGCATGACCGACGCCTCGATGAAGCCGGCCGAATTCGCAGCCGCGATCCGCGACGAGACCGCGGTGTGGGCAAAGATCATCAAGGCCCACAACATCGTGGCCGAGTAATAAGAAAGGGAAGGGGACAACACATGCAATGCAATGAATCCACCATCGGCATCGTCGGTGCCGGCATCGGCGGCCTGGTCGCCGGCATCGCGCTGCGGCGCGCCGGCCACGACGTCGTCGTGTTCGAGCAGGCGAAGCAGTTCGCCCGCGTCGGCGCCGACATCAACCTGACGCCGAACGCGGTCCGCGCCCTCGACGGCCTCGGCGTCGGCGAGGCGGCCCGCGTGACGGCCGCGCGGCCAACGCACCGTATCAGCCGCAGCTACGACAGCGGCGCGGAAACCTCGCGCCTCGAGATGGCCGACTCGGCCGAGGCGAAGTACGGCGCGCCGCAGCTCACGATCCACCGGGCCGACCTGCTGGCGGCGTTGGCCGAGATGTTCCCGGCCGAGCGCGTGGCGCTAGGCAAGCGGGCGCGATCGATCACGCCCGATGCACTGGGCGTGAGCTTGGCCTTCGAGGACGGCAGCAGCGCCCGCGTCGGCGTGCTGATCGGTGCCGACGGCATCCTTTCGGCGGTGCGCACCGCGATGTTCGGCGCCGAGAGTCCGCGCTTCACGGGCATCGTGGCCTACCGCGCCGTGGTGCCGGTCGAGCGGCGTCGCCGACGTGCCGAACCTCGGCGCCTTCACCAAGTGGTGGGGCCCGAATCCGCAGAGCCAGATCGCGAGGGCGGCAACGCCGACTGGATCTACGGCTATGACGCCTGGGCGGTGCCGGTGACGGCGGCGCCTGCGGCCTGAGAGGCATCCCATGACCACGGCATCGACGTCCAGCGCAACCCTGCTGCTGACCCTCGTAATGAAGCACCACGCCGGCCTGACGCTGGACGACGTGCAGGCGCGCATGAAGGCCAGCGACTGGTGGGAGTCCTTTCCGCCCGGGGGCACGCGCATCGTCTCGTGGACGGTGGCGATGGGCCTGGGGCAGATCCTCACGCTCGAGCTGCCGACCGAGAAGTTGCCGCTGGTCAATCTCGAACTCGAGCGCCGCGCCTGGGGCGTCTTCGCCACCGAGTGCTATCCGAGCTATGACTTCGTTCCGGTGCGCGAGCGCATCCGCGAGCGGGTCCGCGACGGCGGCCAGTAAGGCCGTCCACTTTCGATCAACCTGTTTTTTTTCCGATGGAGCGAACCATGACCAACCGGTATCTCGATCCCTACCAGGCGCGCCAGCGCATCCCCACCACCTACGAGGACCTGCTCGGCGACGCCATCGAGCGCGCCTTCGCGGCCGGTGTCCACGACCTCGCCGGCCTGGTCGAGCGGCTCAACGACAGCGGCCTCGCGAGCCCCAGCGGCAAGGCCTGGACCGAGGCCACCTACCGCGAAGAGATGGCCGTCCTCGGCGCCTGAGCGCCGCGCCGCCTCYCATTCCCATCAAGAGGAACCCCACCATGACCCCCTCCCGCGRAGACCCCGTCGACCAGCTGCTCGAGATCGGCCTCAAGGATCTCTGGTACCCGATCTGCCCCTCCGGCTTCATCAAGGAATCGCCCGTGTCGCTGCGCCGCTTGGGCCGCAAGTTCGCCCTCTGGCGCGACCACGCCGGCAAGCTCCACGCACTCGAAGACCGCTGCCCGCACCGCGGTGCGCCGCTGTCGCAGGG
>NZ_JBFUIU010000860.1:0-3650 GCF_056401695.1 Variovorax sp. P4_D9 | reverse complement strand
CAATTGGCACTGATGATCCTTTCAATGTGTCAGCTGCCTGGCGGAGGCGGCCTTCGGCTGCGTCACGCATCGGCTTCGTCGGGCTCTTGCTCGACGGAAAGCTTGAAGACCCCTGCCTCGGCCGCCCGATCGAGCAGCCCGGGACTGATGGATTCAGCCTCCTCACGGATTGCCAGCTCGGCCGCCTGAGCCAGCAAGGTTGTGATCCTGCCGGTCAGGCCGCCGCTGAACGCCATCAGTTTCTGGATCATCTCCTTCTCGCCGAAGGGCGATGGCCGATGCAACGGCAAGAGTCGGCCGAAGCTAACAACGAACTCGCGCAGCCCGGCGCTCTCGCGCCATCTGGGCAGCGCCATCGGTTCGAAGCGTGAAGCGATCTGGGGATCCGCCTGCATCGCGTAAAGCGCCTCGCTCGTGCCCAGCGCAATGACCGGCATGCGCAACTCGTTGCTGAGAAATTTGAGTTGGTTCAGGGACTGGCGCTGCTCGCGTACAGTGCCCGCCAACAGATGGTGAACCTCGTCGACGATCATCAGTCGCGGCGGATGCCGATGCAGCAGGCGCAAGCCCAAGATCTCCAGATCGGTGCCGCGGCGTGAGTACGGCGCCTGATGCCCCAGCCCCTGGATGATCTGGGCGTACAGCCTGTCATCGCTGGGCCTGGACGGCATTTGCAGTCGAAGGGCCTTTCTCGCCTCGACCTCGCCATGTTCGTTGCAGATGTCCGGATGATCGCGGACGAACTTGTCGACGATCATCGTCTTGCCGATGTCGCTGTCCCCGYATAGGAGCATGCTGGGCATCCGAGAGCACGGCGGGTGCCGCAACAGGTGTTCCATCCTGGCGAGCGCCTCGTTGCCTCGAGCGTAGGAAACCCATTTGGGCATATACAAGCGGGTGATGCGATGCTCCTGCGCCTCGTCCAGAAAGGACCAGACGCCGGTGTGCAGATGCTCCAGGTTGTGCGCCACGTCAGTCGTCCCAGACCTCGGCCTTCGATGGCTTCACGGGCTGCGAGTAATCCACCGAACCCCCTCGCGAAGCTGTGGTGCCCGTCGTCGCCCGCACCGCATCGTGGCGGCGCTGGACGTGGCGCCGCGCCGCCTTGGTCTTGGCGTTGGCTTGTTCGACCAGTTCGCGTTGCTTGCGCACCGCCTCGAACATCCTGGCTTGAGCCGGCGCATTGTCGCCCTGCCCCCGCAACCCGGCCATGGCGGCGCGTTGTTCCCACAGCGTGATGGGCGGGAGCGTCAGGTCGGCATAAGGGACCGGRATGTAGCTGTCATCAGGGCCCGCCACGTAGATCTTGGACAGGTTGCGCGGGTCATAGCGCACAAGCACCGACTCGCCGGGTCTGACGATCGCCGGCAGCACCGGATCCCAGTAGCGGATGTTGAACAGGTGCAGCCCGTCGCGGCGCAAGGTGCGATGCTCAAAGGGCAGGAAGCTCAGGGCAAACTGCTCCGGCCGGTTCGGCAGCGCGCCAAGGCCTGAGCCGGCCTGGCGCAGCGCATCCTGCCACGCCGAGAGCGGGCTGCGGTGCAACCCCCGGTGAACGCGCCGGTGATAGTGCTCGCAGATCTCGATGGTGAGCCAGCGCTCCAGCTCGGCCATGGTCAGCGCCGACTCTGTTTCAGCGGGATAGGCGCCCTTCTCTGCCGAATTCGATCCCGTCGTTCCGGGCAGCAGGTGGATCCGACCCATGATCGTGCCGATCAGACGTTCGATGTGGCCGCCGTAGTGCGGTGTGGCGATCGGCCGCAGGATCAGGGCAATGCCATGTTCGTCGCACCCGCGGCGCAAGGCCGAGCCCGTGAAGTCGGCGCCGTTGTCGGTGTGAACCGCGCGCGGCAGACCCCAGACAGGCCATGTGCAAGCCAGGGATCGAGATCGAAGCCACGGTTCCTTGGGTAGAACCGCCTGGGCCAAGCACAGGGCCACCGATGTGGACGACGGCGCTTCCAGCGACACGTAGAAGCCCGCCACGACCCGCGTGGCCACATCGATGGCCAGGGTCAACCAGGGCCTTCCGATCGGCAGTCGGTGGGTCTCGTCGACGACGACCGCATCGACGCGCGTATGGTCGATCTGCACGACATCGAGCGCACGGTCGACCCCGTAGGTTCCCGGAACCGGGTCGTACAGGGCCGCYGCTTCCGACGGCTGAAGCCGCGCCTTGGCTACGCGCCGCGCATCCAGTGCGTGCACCCGGGCGAGGATGGCCTTGCGCGATGGTTGCTTCAGTCCTTCGGCCGAGCAGCGCAAGCCGACACGGCGCACAACCTCCTCTTTCCTGGCYCGCACCTTCGTGAGGTAGACGTCTCGAATGACCTCGGCGATCAGTTGCTCGAGCTTCTCGTCGATGCGGTGAGCGCCGGCCGGTGTGCCTCGGGCGTGTGGCAGCAGCGACGATGTCTGCGRACTGGTKCGATACGCGGCCAGCCAGCGAAAGACGGTRCGCCGCGATACGCCGAGTCGCGCGGCCGCGCTTGCAACCTGGTCGCCAAGGTTGGAGGAGWTCACRAGCCCGGCAACGACCGCCTCTCGCCGCCGAGCGCGCTCCCACTGCGCGTCCGTCGCCAGCGCAATGTACGAGAGCGTCGTCCCGGTAGAAGCAGACAGCGACGCTGGGGCACTCARCTCCGACGCCGAGGTTGTTCTCAAGACGCCGTTGGCAAGGTCGCGAACGACGACRCTGCCATCGGGTTCGACACGAACGATCGCCACCAGTCTATCGGCGGCGACCGCAACAACGTCAGGAAGCGCCTGGAAATGACCCATCTCCATCCACTCGCAGGTGAGTGCGAACATGGTGACAGATTGAAGGGGTCAAACGCAAGGTTGTGCCAATTGAAAGGGCCAAAAATCTGCCGGGCCGGGCCGACGCCAAATCGCGGCTGTGAGCAGRCGCTCKCCTTGMAAGCSCCGTGCATCAAGGCTCTCCATGAKCTGGCGCTGACAGAATGAAAGAGCAAGAGTGACAGATTGAAGGGAAACCGACACCACTGTCGACTATCTCAGTCCTGACTGGCGCGCAGAGTTGAGGTCCAAGGCCCCAGACCAAGTTGTCGATGTAGTGGTCGACCCCGTTGGCGGCGACATGTTCGAGCCCGCGTTTCGCTCGCTGGGCAAGGATGGCCGCTATCTTGTGGTCGGCTTTGCCGGGGGGGCCGTACCAAAGCTGCCGGTGAATTTGGCACTGCTCAAGAGCGCAACACTCATTGGTGTTGAGATTCGGCACTTTCTCCATACCCAACCAGAGCGCGCCAGGCGCGTTCGCTCCGCGTTGTACAAGCTAGTGGCAACAGGCGCACTGACGCCGCCGCGGATCGCTTCGTTCGACTTTGACAGCAGCAACGACGCCCTTTCTGCGACGATGTCTCGAGAAAAGCAGGGTAAAGTGGTGGTGCGCGTTTCCTAACAATGCAGCCACAGTTGAGGCGAGGCGCTGCTGCGGTTCGTTGTTGGCGGAGGCTCGGGTCGTAAAATGACGCGGATCAGCATTCGCTATGTGGCTCAGTTTTCGGTCGGCGCCAACACAGCGTGCCTTTCTTCACCCTGGAACGCCGCAAGGTCCTCCACGTCAGCTACGACCTCGACCACTCCCTTGGCGCTCCACGTCAGCTACGACCTCGACCACTCCCTTGGCG
>NZ_JBFUIU010000859.1:0-3659 GCF_056401695.1 Variovorax sp. P4_D9 | reverse complement strand
CGATTCGGATGCGCGACGTGTACTTTGGCAACGCTGCCTGGTCGAAGGATGAGCCGGCAATGGCCAAGATCGAGATGTTGGAGTTCTCGGTTTCCTTGCGCGATCTTCCGGAAAAGATCCTTGTGTCGAGGGTGGCCCTCACGCGGCCCGAACTGGTGTTTGAACGTCTGGCCGACGACCGCAAGAACTGGATCCTTTCGGAACCGTCCGACACCTCCCCCAGCAAGCTGCACATCAGCACGCTGTCGGTGGATCATGGAAAGCTGCGCTACACGGACCACGGCGTGCCATTCACCCTCGACGTCGAGGGCACGACCTTCGATGCCCAGTATCGGCAAAAAGCGAGGGATGCCGACGCCAAGCCTGCGAACAACCGATACACCACGCAGTATGACTTCAAGGGGAAATACCACGATGCGCAGTTTTCCGGGCAGGCACTCACAGGCGACGTCCTGAGCTTTCAGGAGTCGGGCGTTCCCTTTCCTCTCCAGGGTCGGCTCGACGCCGGCACGACGCGCTTGGCCGTCGAAGGCACCATCGCCGACGCCGCCAACATCTCCGCCATCGACGTGGACCTGCGCATCGAGGGCCAGACCCTGGCGAACCTGTACCCGTTTCTCCTGCTGCCACTTCCGGCTTCTCCGCCTTATCGCTTGCAGGGTCACCTCGTCCTGAAGGRCAACCGCTACACGATGGACGATCTCACGGGCAAGATCGGATCGACCGACGTGCGCGGCAAGGGGGCGTACGTCGACCAGAAGCCGCGCCCGCTACTGACAGCCGATCTCCACAGCACCCTGCTCAACCTGGCCGACCTCGGGCCATTGATCGGGGCGCAGACCAAGGAAAGCGGCGGCAAGCCTGCTTTTTCACAAGCCGAAACGAGGAACCGCCCGGCGGCCAAGGCCAGGGAGAAGGCGATCGATCCGAACCACATCCTGCCGGCGGGGACCTTCGACGGGAGCCGGCTTCAGAAGATCGATGCAGAGGTTGACCTGGTTGCTACCAAGCTGGTGGTGCCCGAGGCCTTGCCGCTCGAGAGCCTCCGGGCTTCCTTGCGTCTGCGCGACGCAAGGCTCAAGGTCGATCCCCTCGATTTTGGCTTTGCGGAAGGCACCATCGCTTCGCGGGTGGCGCTCGACGCCCGGGAACCGACGATCAGATCCGAGGTCGAGATCGACCTAAAGCGCGTTCGGGTCGATCAACTGCTTCCTGACAGCACGGCGATCGCGAAGGGCGCGGGCCGGGTGGGCGCCACGGTGCGGCTCAAGGGCGCCGGCAACTCCATTGCCGACGCCGCCGCAAAGGCCGACGGTCGCGTGGCAGCCACCGTCGTGAACGGACGGATTTCGAACCTGCTGGACGCCGCGAGCGGCCTCAATGGGGGCAAGGTGCTCGTGCTGCTGGCAGGCGGCGACAAGGACGTCGTGGTCCACTGTGGCGGGGTCGTCTTCGACGTCGCCGGCGGCCGGGGCACGTCGTCACTCTTCGTGATCGATACCGAGCAGACGCAAGTGATTGGCACGGGTGGCTTCGATCTCGAGCACGAGCTTTTCGATGTCACCGTGGCACCGCGGCCGAAGGAGTTCGGGCTGCTCTCGCTGCGCACGCCTGTGCGGCTGCATGGCAGCTTCAAGAAGCCCGAGTTCGAACTCGTCAAGGGTCCTCTTCTCGCCCGGGCCGGGGCAGCGCTGGGCCTTGTGGCAGTCAACCCACTGGCCGCGCTGGTTCCCCTGATCGAGACGGGACCGGGCGAGGAGACGAACTGCGGCGCCGTTCAGGGTCGCGTTGCAGACGCGGTGAAGCAGGCGCGCCCGCGAGCGGCGCATGACAGCAAGGAGCGGAAATAGCCATGTCGCCACGGCATTTGTTCGACCTGTGCCGCAAGGCGGTGATGGCGTGGGTCGACGACTACGCGCCAAGCATGGGCGCCGCGATCTCCTACTACACCATCTTCTCCCTGGCGCCTCTGCTGGTGATCGTGATCGCCGTCGCGGGAGCAGTCTTTGGCCGCGACGCGGTTCAGGCGCAGGTCGTTGCGCAAATTGGCGGCTTGGTCGGAAGCGAAGGTGCCACCGCTGTGGAGGCCATGCTGCGCGCTGCCGCGGACACCGACAAGGGGCTTATCGCCGGCGTCATCAGCGCCGGGGTGCTGCTTCTCGGCGCGACGACGGTGTTTGCGGAGCTGCAGAGTGCGCTGGATCGCATCTGGCACGTGCCGGAAAAGCAAAAGCCATCGGGCGTCTGGGCCGTCCTGCGGGCACGGATCCTCTCGTTCGGACTGATTCTGGGCCTGGCCTTCCTGATGATGGTCTCGCTCCTGGTGAGCGCCGGCCTGGCAGCGTTCGACGGATGGTTCGGCGGACTCGTCCCGGGCTGGGAGATCCTGCTTCAAGGGCTCAACATGCTCATCTCGTTCGGCATCGTGACGCTTCTCTTCGCGATGATCTTCAAACTGATGCCGAGCGCGAAGATCGCATGGCGGGACGTCTGGATCGGGGCGGCGGTGACCGCCGTCCTGTTCGAACTCGGCAAGCTGCTGATCGGCCTGTACCTGGGCAAGAGCGGAGTGACCGAGGCCTTTGCGGCCGCCGGTTCGCTGGTGGTCCTGGTGGCGTGGGTCTACTACGCAGCGCAGATCTTCCTGCTCGGCGCGGAGTTCACCAAGGTGTATGCGGACGAACACGGATCGCTCTCGGCGGCAGCCGCGAGATCGGGGGAATCCTCGCCGCCGCATGCCACGGGATCCGAGGGAAGCATGCCTGCCACCCTACCCGTCGTGGCGAGGGACGTGCCGGACTATTCGGGGATCGCAAAGGCCGCTGAAACCCAGCGAGAGGTCGACCGGCGGGTCGCGTACGCCGCCCGCGTCCTGGGGCGTCAGGTATTGCTTCTGGCGGTCCTCACTGCCGCGAATTTGTTGACCAAGCGCAGGCTTCAGCGCGAAAAAAAGCAAGCTAAGAGGCGACCGTCGTAGCGGGTCGAGCGACTTCTTGTCCAACGGACCGACGGCGCCGAAAGTACCAGCGGTCGAAAGCCTTTCGGATTGGTTTCGGTTGCTTTTCAGCGGCTCGCCGGCCGTCGCCAGTTTTCGAGAAGGCAGTGACTGCCAAATCCGCTATTCATCGACTCTGACGCCTGATTGCGCGACTGTGGAGGCCCATTTTTTCTGTTCCTCCTGGATCAAGTCGGCAAATTCCTGCGGCGTGCCGCCGGCTGGATCAAAGCCGCGGCTCGCCAGGCGTTGCCGCACCTCGGGCATTTTGAGGATTTTCACGATCTCGCCGTTTAGCTTCGTCACGATCTTGTCGGGCGTGCCCGCAGGAACCACCACGCCATACCACTCGGTGAAGTCGATGTTCGACACGCCCGCTTCAGCCAGGGTCGGAACGTTGGGCAGCAGCGGCAGCCGACGCTTGCTCACCACCGCGAGCGCCTTGAGTTGGCCGGACTTGAGCAGTGGCTCCACTACCGGAAGGCCCGGGAACATCAGTTGAACATGGCCGCCGACCATGTCTGCCAACGCCGGCGGTGCGCCCTTGTATGGCACGTGAACAATGTCGATGCCAGCCTGTCGCTTGAAGCCTTCGCCGATCAGGTGGAGTTGCGTTCCGGGTCCCGAGGATGCATAGCTGATCTGTCCCGGATTCGCCTTGGCC
>NZ_JBFUIU010000858.1:0-3662 GCF_056401695.1 Variovorax sp. P4_D9 | reverse complement strand
CTTCAGCAGCAAGATGCGACGATACAGAAGCAGTTAGGCCAACTCAACGCGACGCCCGACACGGCCGCCCGCCAGCAACTCATGCAGCAACACTGGCAGAGCATGCAAGGCTACCTGGGCCAGCTGCATGACCGGTGGGGTGTAGGTTATCGGTGGATGATGGGTCAGCCGTGGTCGATGATGGGGCCCGGGATGATTGGGGGTGGGGCATCTTGGCCTCTGCCCCAAGGGCTGACACCCCACCAATACAACCAGCAGATGCGCGATGACACGCAGCGGATGCAAGAGCAGATGAGCAAGATTGCGAAGACGACCGACCCGCTGGAGCGCCAACGCCTCATGCAAGAGCACTGGCAAGACCTGTATCAGAGCATGCAGACCCTGCGCGGCAGGGGTTGGATGTGGGGTGGGATGATGGCTGGCGGGCCGCCGCCCAGTTCGAAGCCCTTGCCGGACGCCAAGTCCGTGGGCGCCAAGCTGGTCTCAGCCTATTGCGTTCAGTGCCACGAAGCACCGACGCCCACGCTGCATACCGCCAAGGAGTGGTCGAGCGTGACCCAGCGCATGCACGTCCAGATGGATAGCCGCTGGCAGAGCATCAACACGCCGACTGAACAGGAGATGAGTTCAATCGTCGCGTACATGCAGAAGCACGCTCGGCAATAGTCCCGTGCCTGGTGACGGTGCGAACCGCATGGTGCACGATGGGGTTGAACGTCAGCTTCGTGGAAATGGGAATACCCGGTTTGGGCCCGGTGCTGACATTCGGCCAGCCGAGTTCGCCACCCGAAAGGTGACGTTGGTGGCCTGCGCTTTCGCTATCAGCGGGGCTCCATTCCATTGAGCCCCGAGATTCGCAGCACTAAGAAGATTCGCTCAACGCAGGCATCCGTCCGCCATGAACGCGACGCACCCTCCTCGTCCCAATCTCGAAGACGTGGCCAAAATTCGCGGCCGTGTTCCTGGGTAGCGCTTCGCGCGCAATGTCGATACCCGATCAGGTCAATTCCAAGACATTGGCGCAAGTCAAACGGGCCGTCGAGCAGTTGGCCAACGTGAGCAACGGCGCATGCTCGAGCTTTCGCTCATGACAGACGTTCCAGCAACACCTTCTGGAGCTGGCTGCGCTCAACGTAGTCGGTGGCGTTGCCGCGCAGATTAAGAACCTCGTCCTCGCTCAGTTGGCGTACCGCCTTGRCAGGAGCACCGAGAATCAAAGATCTGTCGGGAAACTGTTTGCCCTCCGTGACCACTGCTCCGGCTGCTACCAGGGAATCCCGGCCAATCACGGCGCCGTTCATGACAACGGCCTGGATACCGATTAAGGAGCCGTCACCCACGGTGCAGCCGTGGAGCATCGCCTGGTGGCCGATCGTGACGCCGTTGCCGATGACTAGCGGAAAGCCGGGATCGTTGTGCAGCACGGCCCCCTCCTGGATGTTGCTGCCTTCACCTATCAATATGGGCTCGTTGTCGCCGCGGAGGACTGCCTGTGACCAGACACTGGAGCCGCGCGCCAGGGTCACCTGGCCAATCACCGTGGCGGAGTCGGCAACGTAGGTCGATTCATGGATGCGGGGGGCGTGCTCGCCATAGCGGTAGGTGGCCAAAGGAAACTCCTGTATCAATGAGGTTGCTCGGCCGAGGCTGCCCGTCCGAAGCTGGTTTACTGCGTGCGGCTTGCAAGGCTCGCTGCAATATGCAACTGCGCATCGGTAGCGGACAAGACTTCATGTATCGAGACACCTGGCGCCGTTTCGATGAGTTCGAGGCCGTGTGCTGTCGGGCGGATCACGGCCAACTCCGTCACCACCAGGTCGATCCGGCGGATCGATGTGATGGGCAATGAGCACTGCTTGACCAGCTTGGCGCCCGAAGGGGAGCGATGAGTCATCGCGACGATGACCCTTCTTGCTCCGGTCACCAGGTCCATTGCCCCGCCCATGCCGGGAATCATCTTGCCCGGCACCATCCAATTGGCCAAGCGGCCTTCCTCGTCGACCTGCAGCCCGCCAAGCACGGTAACGTCGAGATGGCCTCCACGAATGATGCCGAATGAGAACGCGGAGTCGAAGGCACAGGCACCAGGCAACGCTCCCACGGGACGCCCCCCTGCATCTGTCAGATTGCGATCCTCGTAGCCCTCTCCCGGCAGTGGGCTCATTCCCATGATGCCGTTTTCCGAATGAAAGAACACATGGATCGCCGGTGGCAGATGCGACGCCACCAGGGTCGGCAACCCGATTCCGAGGTTGACCCGATCGCCGTCGCGCAGCTCTTGCGCCACGCGGCGGGCAATCACATGCTTTGCATCCGTGCTCATCTTGTGCGCTCCTGTCCGACCAGGCAGTGCACCAGTACGCCGGGGGTGACGACGACGTCCGGTGGGATCACGCCCACTGGAACGATGTCTTCTGCTTCGGCAATGGTCCTGTCGGCGGCCATCGCCATCAGCGGGTTGAAGTTTCGCGCTGTCAATGCGTATTCCAGATTGCCGAGATAGTCCGCCCGCTTGGCCCGGATCAGGGAGAAGTCGGCTCTCAGGGCAAGCTCGAGCAGATACTGGCGCCCATCGAGATCGATGGTCTGCTTGCCCTCCGCGACCAGCGTGCCAACGCCTGTGGGCGTCAAGACGCCGCCCAAGCCCACGCCGCCTGCGCGAATGCGTTCCGCGAGAGTGCCTTGGGGCACCAGCTCGACCTGCAGCCGACCTTCGAGCATCAGTTGCTGGGTCTGAGGGTTGGTGCCGATATGGCTTGCAATGAGTCGCTCGACAACGCCGGCTGAGATCAGCTTGCCGATGCCGATCCCAGGTCGGGCGCTATCGTTGGCAATGACGGTGAGATCGCATTTGCCTTGGCGCAACAGTTCGTCGATGAGCCGGGTCGGTGAGCCAACGCCCATGAAGCCACCGATCATCAGGCTCGCGCCGTCCGGAATCATGCCGACGACCTCATCGATGGGGATGGCTTTGGGATTCATGGGTTGCTCACGTGCTGTGGACCGCGGCTTCGTCCCCTGTTCATTCCGCGCGGATATTGTTCCTGCGCGCCACCTCTCCCCAGAGCTTGTAGTTGTCGCGAGTAAGGGCCGCGAGCCGCTCCGGCGTGCCGCCTCCCACCATATCTCCGTTCTTTTTGATCTGGGCGCTGACCGCCGGATCCGAAAGCGCTGCATTCATGGCGGCGTTGGCTTTCGCGACGATGTCAGCCGGCAATTTCGGCGACCCCCACAGGCCCACGAACACCGTCACGACAAAATCCTTGATGCCCAGCTCGGTTGCGGTGGGAACGTCCGGCAGTGCGGCAAGGCGGGTGCTGCCGGTTACGAGAATCGGGCGCAGCTTGCCGCTGGTGATGAATGGAATCAGCAGCGATGCCGCATCCATCATGCACGGCAACTGGTTCCCGACGACGTCTTGGATGGCCGGGGCACTCCCCTTGTAGGGCACCTGATCCATCTTCGGAAGACCGGCCCGCTCGCGGAAGTATTCCATCGCCAGGTGCGTGTTGCCGCCATTGCCGGATGAGGCATAGCTGAAGCCGCCTTTGCCGCTCTCTGCCTTGACCCATGCAACGAACTCTGAAAGGTTCTTGGCTGGCGCTGCGGGGTTGACGACCAGCACCAGCTGCGACTCGAGGATCAACCCGATGGGCGTGAAG
>NZ_JBFUIU010000857.1:0-3664 GCF_056401695.1 Variovorax sp. P4_D9 | reverse complement strand
CAGCGGCCGTTGCCATCCATGACGATGGCGATGTGATGGGGAACCGCGGGCACCTGTTGCTTCATCTCAAACAGCCATGATCTCAGCTTCTTTGGCGGTCACCAGGCGGTCGATTTCCCCGATGTGGCGGTCGGTCACCTTCTGGATCTCGGCTTCGGCGCGCTTCTGATCGTCTTCCGAGGCCAGCTTGTCCTTGACCAGCTTCTTGATCGCATCGTTGGCGTCGCGGCGCAGGTTGCGCGTCGCGATCTTGGCGGTCTCGCCTTCGTTGCGCACCAGCTTGGTCATTTCCTTGCGGCGCTCCTCGCTCATCGGCGGCAGCGGAACGCGGATCAGGTCGCCCATCGAGGCCGGATTGAGGCCCAGGTCGCTCTCGCGGATGGCTTTCTCGATCTTGGCGCCCATGCCCTTTTCCCAGGGCTGGACGCTGATCGTGCGGGAGTCGAGCAGCGCGACGTTGGCGACCTGCGACAGCGGCACCGACGAGCCGTAGTAATCGACATGGACCGAATCCAGCAAGGCCGGATTGGCGCGGCCGGTGCGGATCTTGGTCAGGTTGTTCTGGAAGGCGGCGAGCGACTGGTTCATCTTGGCGTCGGTCGCACTGCGGATGTCTGCAATGGTCATGGGTTCATTCTCCTCAAGCGTGCACGAGGGTGCCTTCGTCCTCGCCCATCACGACACGCTTGAGTGCGCCGTTCTTGAAGATCGAGAACACATTGATCGGCAGGTTCTGGTCGCGGCACAGCGCGAAGGCCGTGGCGTCCATGATGCCGAGGTTTTGTGCAATGGCTTCATCGAAGCTCAGGTTGGTGTAGCGTGTCGCTCTCGGGTCCTTCTTGGGGTCGGCCGTGTAGACGCCGTCGACCTTGGTCGCCTTGAGCACCAGTTCGGCGCCGATCTCGGCACCGCGCAGCGCGGCAGCCGTATCGGTCGTGAAGAAGGGGTTGCCGGTGCCGGCGGCGAAGATCACGACCTTGCCCTCTTCGAGGTACTGCAAGGCCTTGGGGCGCACATAGGGCTCGACCACCTGCTCGATCGCGATGGCCGACATCACGCGGGCGATCAGGCCCTGCTTGTTCATCGCGTCGGCCAGGGCCAGCGCGTTCATGACCGTGGCCAGCATGCCCATGTAGTCGGCGGTGGCGCGGTCCATGCCCACCGAACCGCCGGCGACGCCGCGGAAGATGTTGCCGCCGCCAATCACGACGGCGACCTCAACACCCATGTTCACGACTTCGGCCACCTCGCCCACCATCCGGACGATAGTCGCGCGGTTGATGCCGAACGCGTCGTCCCCCATCAGCGCCTCGCCCGACAGCTTCAACAAGATTCGCTTGTGGGCTGGGCGGGTGTCGAGCATGGGTGGTTCCTTAGAGGTGAGCGGGGGCGAGTGTAAAACGTGACTGTGAAGAAGCGGCAGTGCGTCACGTGCACTGCCGCGCTGCGGCGTGACTTAGGCCGCAGCTTTGGCGGCTGCGACCTGCGCTGCCACCTCGGCCGCGAAGTCGTCGACCTTCTTCTCGATGCCTTCGCCGACGACGTAGAGCGTGAAGCCCTTGATCGAGGTGTTGGCGGCCTTGAGCATGTGCTCGACRGTCTGCTTGTCGTTCTTGACGAAAGCTTGGTTGTGCAGCGAGACCTCCTTGAGGTACTTCTGCACGCCGCCTTCGATGCGCTTGGCGACGATGTCGGCCGGCTGGGGCTGCTTGCCCGCGGCTTCGGCCACCTTGCGGTCTTCCTCGGCCTTGCCGGCGGCAACCGCGCGTTCCTTCTCGATCAGGTCGGCCGGCACGTCCGAGGCCGAGATCGCGACCGGCTTCATCGCGGCGATGTGCATCGCCACATCCTTGGCCGAGGTCTCGTCGCCTTCGAACTCGACCATCACGCCGATCCGGGTGCCGTGCAGGTACGACGCCAGCTTGCCGTTGCCGGCGAAGCGCTTGAAGCGGCGGAAGCTCATGTTCTCGCCGATCTTGCCGATCAGGCCCTTGCGCACGTCTTCCAGCGTCGGGCCGAAGCCGTCCTGCTCGTAGGCCAGGGCACCCAGCGCGGCCAGGTCGGCCGGGTTGTTCTTGGCGACCAGCATGGCGGCCGCATTGGCCATCGCGAGGAAGCTGTCGTTCTTGGTGACGAAGTCGGTTTCGCAGTTGATCTCGATCATTGCACCGGCATCGCCGCCGACGTACGCCGTGACCACGCCTTCGGCCGTGATGCGGCCCGAAGCCTTGCCGGCCTTGTTGCCGAGCTTGATGCGCAGCAGCTCTTCGGCCTTGTCCATGTTGCCGTCGGCCTCGGTCAGCGCCTTCTTGCATTCCATCATCGGGGCGTCGGTTTTTGCGCGCAGTTCGCCAACCATGCTTGCGGTGATCGTTGCCATGTGTGTACTCCGTTCGGTTTGTCAGCTGCGGCCGCCGCACCGGGCGTCCGCGAAAATCAGATTAAAAAAAAGGGGCAACGAAGCCCCTTCTTCAGGCTCGAGCGAGCTTGAATCAGGCGGAAGCGCCCTCTTCGACTTCGACGAATTCGTCGGAACCGCCTTCAGCCACGGCCTTCACGACGTCGTTGACGCCGCTGTTGCGGCCTTCGATGATCGCGTCGGCGATACCGCGGGCATACAGCGTGACTGCTTTCGACGAGTCGTCGTTGCCGGGGATAACGTAGTCGATGCCTTCAGGCGAGTGGTTCGAGTCGACCACGCCGATCAACGGGATGCCGAGCTTCTTGGCTTCGGCGACGGCGATCTTGTGGAAGCCCACGTCGATCACGAAGATGGCGTCGGGCAGCGCGGTCATGTCCTGGATGCCGCCGATGTCCTTTTCGAGCTTGGCGATCTCGCGGGAGAAGGTGAGCTGCTCTTTCTTGCTCAGACTGTCGAGGCCGGCTTCCTGCTGGGCCTTCATGTCCTTCAGACGCTTGATCGAGGTCTTGACGGTCTTGAAGTTGGTCAGCATGCCGCCGAGCCAGCGGGTGTCGACGAAGGGCACGCCGGCGCGGCGGGCTTCGGCAGCCACAATCTCGCGGGCCTGGCGCTTGGTGCCGACCATCAGGATGGTGCCGCGGTTGGCGGTCAGCTGCTTGGCGTACTTCATCGCATCCTGGAACATCGGAAGCGACTTTTCCAGGTTGATGATGTGAATCTTGTTGCGATGGCCGAAGATGTACGGGGCCATCTTGGGGTTCCAGAAGCGGGTCTGGTGACCGAAATGGACACCGGCTTCCAGCATTTCGCGCATGGTGGTCGACATAAGGAATAACTCCAAAGGTTGGGTCTAAAATCCAGCCCGTTTTGTGTGCTTTTCCATTGGAGGAAAGCCTCACAACACCTTGAATGGGCTGGTTTGCGGATGCGTCGCGCCCAAAGATCCTCGCGGCCGCTGGGCGAAACCCAAGGAGTATAGCACTCACCGCCCTCGAACCCCCTCTTCCGACTGGCCACCCACACCATGCGACCCGACCTGCACGCCACCCGCCTCGCCCTGCTGGCGACCACCTCCGATGCGCGCACCGAAATGGCGCAGAGCCTGGCCACCGCCGCCTCGCCGGCCTGCGCGCACGCCTTCACCCGCACAATGCCGGACGAAGCGCGCCGGGAAGCCGCCGCCGCGGCGCCTGGCCTGCCGCTCGCCGGACTGGCTTTTTCGGCCAAGGACCTGTTCGACAT
>NZ_JBFUIU010000856.1:0-3668 GCF_056401695.1 Variovorax sp. P4_D9 | reverse complement strand
GCCCGAGCGCGGATTCAGATCGTGGACGAGCCCATGCCACGCGGCACCAACGTCCGGGAGCCGAGCGTCCTGCTGGAGTTCCACCGTACCCCGGCGATGCAATTCGGTCCAGGCCTTCCACTGCTCGAAACCCGGGTCGACCTCCCGGCCGCCGAACTCCAGATCCTTGAGCGATGCCAGGCAGGCATGAACCCGTTGGGCGTCCTGCGCGAGTGCCTTGCGAACGGGACACAAAGCTGCCGGTGGCCAACTCGCCGAGTTCGGCGAGCAGTTGCCGGGCTTGCAGGACGCGGTCCTGCCACGTCCTCGCTTCATCGTGCAGGACCGCTCTGGCCTGGGCGGCTTGCTTGAGCAGGCTGGTCGCGCATCGCGTGCGATTGGCCTGGGCCCGGTTGGCGGCTTCGCGAAACAGTTGCTGACTGCGTCGGCTCGATTGAAGCAGCTCGACGTCGGTGAGTTCGAGCAGGGCGACCCGCAGGAAGCACACCAGCTCGATCCACTGGCGCGTGGGCTTGATGTCACGCGTCTTGGCCGGTCGTCGCGACTGCACCTGACGGGCGTAGGCCTGCTGTTTGGCCAGCGCCACGCCGCTCAGATCCCAGGTATGTGCTCCGAGCGCCTTGAGGTAGCGCACCTTATCGAGGGTCTCGGCAAGGGTGCTCGGCGCGTGGCGCCTGGATGGCGTCCTGAGCCAGTCCAGTTGCGTCGCATCGGTTCCGGACCGGACGCTGTAGGCGAGGGCGCTGAGATGCTGCACCGTCGCGGCCGATACGGCGGCGCTCACGTGGGCGAGGATCTGCGCCTCGACGGCGGCGAAGGCGTCGCGGGCCCAGTCCTGCAGGCGGCGCGGTCCGGGAATCAGGATTCGGCGTGCGAATAACCAGTGGCATGCCGATTCGATCAAGCCGTCTGGGTGTGAGGCCTCTTGTGCGTGGGTGCGCAGGGCGTCGGTCAGCCGGTCTTCGTCAGCTTGCTCAAGGTCGCGAAGTCCGAGGTACGTCTTGGCCCAGAGTTGATGCTTGAACAGGGTCTGGCTGCGCTTGTAGATCGAGCGCAGCGCCGCGATCGACGGCGGCGGGATACCCACCATACCGGCCGTGTACTTCAGCAGATTGCGTGGCAGCACGTTGAAGCCGCCCAGGGGTCGACCCGCTACGCGCATGAACATGACCATCAGGGCGGCCGGCAAACGATGGTCGGTGCGGAACTGCTCCCGGATCGCCGCTACGTCCGCCGGCGTGAGTTCGAAGAACTGCTCGCGGTCGAACTCGCTCAGCCGGGAAGGCAGGGCTTCCTGAATCCTGACCGACGAATCGCAGGGCAAAGGACGGCATGGCTGGAGGTCGACGGTTCGGAGCGTCAATGTACCGGTTTGGCGTCCGGCAGGGGAGGGCGATCGTGACTTGGCGAGGCGGCGTTGGCCGGGAACCCGCATGGATGCTGGGTTTCCAGGCAAAGCGCACCGATATACACGAAAAGCCTACCCCAACACGGCTGCGTGCGCAGGCGGGTTCAGGTACAGGCCGATCACGTCAGCGGCCTTGGTCTCGAAGTCAGGGTCATTGGACACCAGATGCCGCTCCAGGCGGTGCGGTTGCAGTCCGTGTTTGCGCCAGATGCGCTGCACGGCAGAACACGACACGTCGCCCAACTCGGCCGCGAGCTTGCGGCTGCTCGAGTGCGTGGAGCCATCCGAGGGCTTGTGCCTGAGCGTCTTGTTCAGCACCCGCGCCTCCAACTTCGCCACAGGCCGCTGCGGCACGCGGCCCGGGTGCAGCGACACCAGTCCGGCCAGGCCTTCCAGCTCGAATGCCCGCGTCCACCGGGTCACGAAACCATCGTTGCAGGCCAGCTTGCTGCGAATGTCCACGCGCCGCTCTCCATCGGCCCACAGCAGCACGCAACGCGCCCGCCGCGCAAGCGCTGCGCTCCCATGCCGCTTGCGGATCACCGCCTCGAGTTCGTCGCGCTCTTGCTTGGTCAGCTTCATTCTGTGCATGCTCTCCAATATTGAGCATACACAGCCAAATTCAATGCTTCAGTGGACTAGAGCAGGCCGGACTGCGGCGCGTGCTGCAGCGGCTCAGGCGTGGCCACCAGCAGCTCCGCAGGGTATCGCTTCATGAACTCCATCGACTCGTTAGCAGGCGCCGCAAGCCACGGGTCGTACATCGCCTCCGGCAGGATCACGACCATGCGCTTGTCCTTGCCGGCGCGGTGAAAGCTCTTCATCAGCGCGTGCGTGGTCGCGTCGATCGTGAGCATCGTGAAGCTGAAAACGACCTCACCGGTGCCGGCGTCGACCCATCSGTCCCACAAGCCGGCCAGGCCCATCGGCTCCCCGTCAACGCGCTCGATGCGGGTCTCGATCGCCTTCCCCGTTCGCCAGTCGGGCTCGTAGATACAGTCGGCCGGGATGACGCAGTGCTGGCGCCGCCAGGGGATTGCGTAGGAGAGCTCCTCCGCCGCTGTTTCCGACCTGGCCTTCAACGTGTCGCGCTTGATTTCGCGCGTGCGCGAGCGCGCAGGCAGCAGCCCGAACTCCCCAATGAGGCACTCCCGGTCAAGGCCTCCGGCGCTGTCAGGGCCTGCCGGGTTGATGACGAACGGAGCGTGGTTGCGCTTGTAGATGTGGCCGCCGTTCGGTGGCACCCAGTTCGGCGGCAGGGTGACGTCGAACTTCCTCTGGAGACGTTCGCGCGCCTTAATCGTCTGGTAGTGGTTCCACATCCCCAGATGCTATCGGCTTCAGCCACTTTACGGCAGCCCGGACTGGCGCCATGGCTCGCAGGCGATCGTCGCGCCACAGGTCGGCAGCTACCTCGTCGCGCTTGGTCGCGGCCATGGTGGCTGCTGGCGCACGCGGCCACTTGCTCAAGGACGATCCGTTCGACGAACTCGTGCAGGCGATTCGAGACGTGGCCGCAGGGCTTCGCGTCTTCAGCCCCTTCCTGGCTGCAAAACCTGCGCCGCATGGCGACAGCACCGACCCGACGACCTAGGGTTCCCGGCATGYTGAGGGTCGTCCGACGCCTGCCCGCGCGGCGAGCTGACTGGCAGCAAGGGGCGCTGACTGCCAAGGTCTGGGTTCGACCGTTGCTGACCTTCTCGAGCGTCTTTCTGGGAGACCCGCGCTCCGGCGCGACGGGCGCGCCGCCCGAGAGCGATACGGTCTCACCGGATGCGCGGCCTCACGCAGCAGCCGAGACAGCCACCAAGCACCTGTTGCACTTGCCAATGCCGCGAAGCCGTGGATCCGGCTTGCCCTCACCGGTCTTGAAATTCGCTTGACAACGTTGGCACACGTACCTCTTCGTACTCGGCATCATGAGTTTGGCGCCGCTCGAATGCGCCGGGCGCGCCGCCATGCACGCGACCTGTGTTTGACGCAATTTCTGCCCGGTGTCACAAGAGACATCAGGTTTGGATGGAAGTGTGGCCATGGTGCAAGTGCGGATATCTCGCTTCGAGAAAAGGCTTCCGCGAAGTCATCTCACCCGATTCTCCGCCCGATCGGCGCGGAACTTCATGTGCGGATCGTCGATCTAAAATGACGGTGGTGCAACGGTGGACTCAGTGGCTCATCACGCCACGGGAGCTTCGCTCCAGGGGGTCCAACCCCTTCCTCCCGCATCGCCCAGGAACCCGCCTCGTGCGGGTTTCTTCGT
>NZ_JBFUIU010000855.1:0-3670 GCF_056401695.1 Variovorax sp. P4_D9 | reverse complement strand
CCTTATTGTTCTGGCGCTCCTTTATCACTCGTTGCGACGAAAGGCAGTGCGGGTCGAGGCGAAGCGCCGGGTCGAGGCTGCGCGCCTGCGCTCGGGATATGTCCCGCTCGACGTGACGATGATGATTCCGACCACAACCCTTCCCGAATGGGCTACCCAGGATGAGACCGCAACGACGGTCGACGAGACGCCGCGCATGCGGATTCGCTACATCGACGTGAACGGCAAGAAGGTGCATAACGTGCTGCTGCAGGTACAGCGCCTCGACGTGGAGAAGGAGCTGATCGTCGGCCACACCAAACCGGGCGACGTGCGCGTGATCTTCCTGCACCAGGTGTTGACCGCGCGCAGCGCTGAGACTGGTCAGCCATTCAACCTCGACACATGGCTTGAGGCCGTTCGCATCGCGCGCCGGCGCCGGGCCTGACGCACTAATCCCAGTGGCACCGACTGGGCATGCTTACCTGGCCGGCCGCCTCCCGATCGCGGATCCTCCAGCCCCGAGACCGGAGCGCGACTCGCCAACAGTTATGCAAGCTAGCAGGAAGGTCTGCTCCTGGCCGCATGCGGGCTATCAGTTGTCAAGTCCGCCTCGGCCTTCCATGCGAGCGAGCATTGCGCCGGACGCTCACGCGGCCCTCAGCGCTTGTGCACTGGGATGAGCTGTCGCCGTGAAGCCTGCGGCCAACACCTTGACCATGCTAGGCGGTGTCACGACCTTGACCTCTTGGTGAGCCGAGACCTCAGGGCCGGCCGTATAGCCGTCGAAAGACCAGCGAAGAAGCCTGTCCCCCGGTGTGACAAGGAAGAACGCATCATCGTCAAGCAAGCGAACCAGCACGCCAGCTGGCAGGTTCGAAAGCTTCTCCGACCTGTACTTCAGGTTTAACCCGCGCTCCCTATCGAGCTCTTCGTCGATATAGGAGACCGATTTACCCGTCTTTTCACCTAGACCGGCGTCATTCCAGAAGTTCTTGAAAGCGCGAAGCTCTTCACGCATGCAATCGAAACATGGTCGGTGCCCTGCGGCCATCGCAGTTGGTGCGTCGAGGAAGAAGAGCTCGGTGTAGGAGTCGCGCATCGGGTCCATGGGGATGCGCTTTTCGAATATGACGTCCTTCGTGCAGTAAATCCACCGACGCTCCGAGGACCACTCTCTTCGGATGGTTCTGTCCTTGTTGTGAAGGTAGCCCCTGTTCCCCATCAAGGTCGCTGCCCTGGACGGCACTGCAAACAGGTGACCTGTCGGATTGACTCGGTTTTGAAGCGGCATGTAGGAGGTGCTCCTCGTTGGCCCAGCGCGAACTAGCGGACGTGACGCCGCGGTCATCGGGCCAAGTGTAGTTGCCGCGCGCGGTGGTCGAACCCCAAGCTTTCGCCAAATTGAACAATCGTGACGGAGTTCCGCTTTTGGTCTGAGTCGTTGGGTCTCGAGCCTCGCGCTTCCTCCTCGCTGGCGCCCGTCCACCCTCCATGAAGACGAGAACGACGACCCGGTCGGCTGCTTGCCAGCGCGCGACCCCCTCTAGGGTTTCTCAAGTCATGCCCCTCATCTGAAACTTCGACCCACGTTCTCCGCTTCGGCGTCGAGAACGCAGCGCCCCCTCGTGATGAGGACGGCTTTTCCCGTAGCTGGAGAGCGGATGGGAGCGGGTTTCGGCCCGTTCCCGACCACTCGAATGCTCTGAACCCTTGCGGCCACGGCGATATGTGGCGGGACAGGCATGACGACTCCTCACAAYGAGTTYATTCAGACGCACGCCATCGATGGCAGGTTGACACCAGAGCAGGCGGCGCAGCTCCTCGAGCTGCCCCAGGGCGATACCGGCGCTACCACGCTGGACAACGGAAGCAAGCCCGTGGCTTCCCCCGCGACAGTGACCCCGCTWCCAGGCGMGCAAGCYAACAACAACGAACCGAACACGAGCGCGCAGCAGMCCGCCGACCCRGACCCCGCCAAYGCGGTGATTCTGGCCAAGGACGGAAAGCACACGATCAGCTACGACAAGCTGGTCGAAGCGCGCGAAGGTGCACAGCACTGGAAGGCCCAGGCCGAAGCAGCGCAGCAGCAACTTGCAGCCCTTGAGGCTCAAGCGGCCCAACGCGCAGCAGYTGGCGCAGCGCCAACCCAGGTCGACAACCAAGTCGCAGCCGCGCAATCGGCCATCGACCAGGGCGTYGACCCGGAMATCTTCGGGGACTTCTCCGAAGAGGCGCTTTCCAAGGGCATTGCCAAGCTGGTGGATATGCGGGTGGCGGCTGCCGTCGCCGCATCGGTGGGTCAGGCGCTTGCGCCCCTGCAWCAAAAGCAGGCCACCGACGCGACCTCGGCGCACTACCAGGCGATCTACGAGAAGCACGCCGAYGCCGACTCCRTTGCCGAGAGCAAGGAGCTGGCGGACTGGATTGAGGCGCAGCCYAGTTTTGTCCGGGACGGTTATCGCAAGTGCTGGARAAGGGTGGGACCGCCCAGATCATCGAGTTGTTCGACTCGTTCAAGAAGGCAGCTGGACTGACTCCGGCRGCTGGTGGAKCGMCCGCTTCGGCGGACGTGAAGGCAGCAGCCMAAGCGGCCATCGCRAAYGCGCGMCCCGCGGTWCCGGCMAGCCTCACGGACATCCCGGGWGGCAGGCCGGTAGCAACGACGCAGTTTGAGGCGATGGGCCAGATGAGTGGCCCWGCGCTGCTYGAGGCMATGGAAAMCATGACCCMGGYACAGCGCGAGGCRTTTYTGAACAGGCRGGTCTRACCAACCYGCAARACGGCACCGCCGGGATGGCGGCGCCTTAGTCCCAACGAAGGAGCACCACCATGCCCGGTACCCAGACGCATGCCAATTWYGGCGACAAGACGAACATGATCGAGCAGGCAGTAGGCCTGTTCGCAACCCACAACCAGCGCAACTCGACGCTCGCRCGSCTCACCGGCSCMATGCCCAAGGGCACGKCCGGCGCKGTYGCCACGCTCAAGAAGCAGTCCASCCAGCACATGCCCATAGTGCGCTGCCAGGACTTGACCAAGGGCAACGGCGACGAAGTCTCGTTCCACCTGCTCAACCCGGTCGGCGCGAAGCCCATCATGGGTTCGAACTACGCTGAAGGCCGCGGCGTCGGCATGAAGCTGTCCGAGGCTCGCCTGCGCGTCAACCAGGCGCGTTTCCCCGTGGACCTCGGCGACGTCATGACCGGCATCCGGAGCCCGGCAGACTTCCGCATGCTGGGCCGCCCGGTCGCTCAGTCGTTGATGGACAAGTACGTGGACCAGTCGCTGCTCGTGCAGATGTGCGGCGCTCGCGGCTTCCACAACAACATCGAATGGGCGATCCCCACCGATGCGGATACCGACTTCGCTGCGATCATGGTCAACGCGGTGCGCGCGCCGACGAAGAATCGCCACTACATCGCCATGGCGGGCGGCATCAAGCCCTTCGCGGTCAACGCCGGCAACATCGACCTCGCGACTACGGCTCTGCTGAAGATGGACCAGATCGACGCGATCCGGACCACGATCGAGCAGATCCCGCTGCCGCCCCCGTGCGTGATCTTCGAAGGCGACGAGGCTGCCACCGACTCGCCGATCCGCGTGCTGCTGGTTTCGCCGGCTCAGTACAGCGGCTTCGCCACCGACCCGAACTTCCGCCAGTTCCAGGCCTCGGCCATGGCTCGCGCAA
>NZ_JBFUIU010000854.1:0-3672 GCF_056401695.1 Variovorax sp. P4_D9 | reverse complement strand
GGTACTTGTCGGCGGCGATCATGACGGCCTTGTAGCCGGCGATGTTGGCCTGCGACGACAGCACGTCCATGCTCTGCGCGCGCGTGGTGCGCGGAGCGGCCTCGAGCGCGAAGGCGGTCAGGCCTGCTGTCGCCAGGCGCTGCAGGCCGGCGGCATCGAAGGGGTTGAGCATGCCGATGACGACGGTGCCCGGTTTCATCAGCGCGATCTCGCGATCGTCGGGGCTGCGCACCTTGAGCACGATGTCGGCACCGAAGGCGCCCGCGGCATCGCTGATCTCGGCGCCGGCGGCCTGGTAGGCGGCGTCGGTGACGCTGGCGGCCACGCCGGCGCCCGTTTGCACCCGCACCACATGGCCTTGGGCCACCAGCTTCTTCGCGGTCTCCGGGGTGACGGCGACGCGGGCTTCGCCAGCAGTCGTCTCGGCTGGAACGCCTATTTGCATGTTCTGTCTTTCGTGTCGAAGGTCTGCGTGCGCCGAGAAGCAGCCGACCCGTTCAATCAAAGTTCAGGATCACCTTCATCGCCTGCGAGCGATCGGCCGCCAGCGCGAAGGCGCGCGCCGAGTCGCGGTACGACAGCGTGGCCGAGATCAGCGGCTTGACGTCGACCAGCCCCTTGTTGAGCAGCTCCACCGCCACCTCGAACTCCTCGTGGAAGCGGAAGGCGCCGCGCAGGTCGAACTCCTTGGCGACGATGGTGTTGATCGGCAGCTGGATCTCGCCGCCGGCCAGCCCCAGCTGCACGATGATGCCGCGCGGCCGCATCGCATCGAAGGCGCCGACCAGTGCGCGCGAGTTGCCGCTGGCCTCCAGCAGCACGTCGAAGCTGCCCTTGTCCTTGGCGAAGCGAGCCAGGGCGGCGGGCTCCTCGGCGACGTTGATCGCCTCGTCGGCGCCGACCTTCAGCGCCTTCTCGAGCGTCAGCGCGCCGACGTCGGTAGCCACGATGTGAGCCGCGCCGGCGCGCCGCGCCGCGACGATCGCCAGCGCGCCGATCGGCCCGCAGCCGGTCACCAGCACGCGCTTGCCGAGCAGCGGACCGGCGCGGCGCACCGCGTGCAGCGCCACCGACAGCGGCTCGGCCATCGAGCCTTCGCCGTCGCTGACCGAATCCGCGAGCTTGTAGGCCTGGTGCGTCTCGACCACGATCTGCTGGCGGAAGGCGCCCTGCACATGCGGGTTGCGCATCGCGCTGCCGTAGTAGCGCATGTCCAGGCAATGATTCTGCAGCCCCTGCTGGCAGAAGCGGCACAGGCCGCAGGGCCGGCTCGGGCTGATCGCGATGCGCTCGCCGGGCTGGAAGCCGGTCACTGCGGAGCCCACCGCCTCGATCATGCCGGCCACCTCGTGGCCCAGCACCATCGGCTGCTGGATGCGCACGGTGCCGAAGCCGCCGTGCTGGTAGTAGTGCAGGTCGGAGCCGCAGATGCCRCCGCAGCGCACGCGCACCTGCAACTGGTCGGCGCCGAGTTCGGCGGTTTCGATCTCCTCGATGCGCAGGTCGCCGGGGGCGTGGATGACTAGTGCTTCCATGATCTTCCTCAGAGGGTTGCCGTCACGCCGCCATCCACGTAGAGGATGTGGCCGTTGACGAAGTTGGAGGCGTCGCTCGACAGGAACACGGCGGCGCCGACGAGATCCTCGACATCGCCCCAGCGCCGCGAGGGCGTGCGCCCGACGAGCCATTTCGTGAACTCTTCGTTCTGGACCAGCGCCTCTGTCAGCTCGGTCTTGAAGTAGCCGGGGCCGAGGCCATTGACCTGGATGCCGTGCTGGCCCCAGTCGATGGCCATGCCCTTGGTCAGCATCTTCACGGCGCCCTTGCTGGCGGTGTAGGGCGCGATACCCGGACGCCCGAGCTCGCTCTGCACCGAGCAGATGTTGACGATCTTGCCGCGCTTGCGTCCGATCATGTGGCGCGCCACGGCCTGGCCCACGAGGAACACGCTGTCGACGTTGGTCTTCATGAGCTCATGCCAGTCTGCCTCGGCAAACTGGTCGAGCGGTGCGCGGCGCTGCATGCCGGCGTTGTTGACCAGGATGTCGATGGCGCCGACCTCGGCTTCGATACGTGCGATGGCGGCCGTGACGGCTTCGCCCGAGGTCACGTCGAAGGAGGCGGTCAACACCTGCAGGCCCTCGCCGCGCAGCACGTCGGCGGCGGCTTCGAGCTTCGCGGCATTGCGCGCGTTCAGGATCACGCGTGCACCGGCGCCGGCGAGGCCGCGCGCCAGCGCGAAGCCGATGCCGGAACTGGAGCCGGTGATGAGCGCGGTGCGGCCGGTGAGGTCAAATTTTTTCAGTACGGATTGCAAGGGGATCTCCAGCAGTGATTGGGGTTTCGCCGAGCCAGCGCAGGACGGCCGCGCACTGTGCCTGCACCGGCAGCGTGGCGTCGGTTCGGAACACGTCAGGCTCTCCGATGGGCGGCTCGAGCATCTGGAACTGGTTGTCCACGAGACTGGCCGGGAACAGGTGGGCGGGTCGCGCCGCGACGCGCGCCCTCGATTCGTCCCGGTCGATCTCGAGATAGATGATCTTCACCTCGGGCTCCGCGGCGCGCAGGCGATCGCGGTAGCTGCGCTTCAGCGCCGAGCAGGTCAGGACCGTGGGAACGGAGGAGGCTGCGAGCAGGGAACCGAGCTTGGCCAGCCATGGCGACCTGTCGCTGTCGTCCAGGGCAATGCCACGCCGCATCTTCTCCTGGCTCTCCGGCAGGTGGTAGTCGTCGCCTTCGATGAGCACGCCGTGAAGCGCGCGCGCCAAGCCTGCGGCGACGGTCGACTTGCCGCAGCCCGCGACCCCCATGACGAGCAGCTTGTGGGGCATCGTTCAGCCCGCCAGTACCTGGGGATTGACAGGCGTGGGCGGCCGACCGGCCGACGGACCGAAGCCGAGCGCGGCAATGAGGTTCTCGGCCGTGAGCGCCGCCATGGCGTGGCGGGTTCGTACCGAGGCGCTTCCGATATGGGGCGTCAGCACCACGTTCGGCACCGCGAGCAGATCGCGATGGATCGCGGGCTCGCCCTCGAACACGTCCAGGCCGGCTGCGGCGATCGTGCCGTTGCGCAGCGCCTGCGCCAGCGCGGCGTCGTCGACGATGCCGCCGCGCGCGATGTTGGTGAGGGTGGCGGTGCGTTTCATCCGCGACAGTTCGGGAGCGCCGATCGCATGGTGGGAGGACGGGGAGTATGGCACCACCAGCACGAGGTGGTCGGCCTCCTTCAGCAGCGTCTCCTTGTCGACGTAGTGGGCCCCGCATTCGGCTTCGACGGCTTCCGGCAGGCGCGAGCGATTGTGGTAGATCACCTTCATGCCGAAACCAGCCGCTCCCCGGCGCGCGATGGCCTGGCCGATGCGGCCCATGCCGAGGATGCCCAGCGTCGCGCCGTGCACGTCGCCGCCGACGAACATGTCGTAGATGCCCGTCTTGGTCCACTCGCCCCGCCGCAGGAAGCGTTCGGATTCGGCGATGCGGCGTGCCGTCGCCATCATGAGGGCAAACCCGTAGTCGGCCGTGGTCTCTGTCAGCACATCGGGCGTGTTCGTGACGAGCACGCCGCGTTCCGTGCAAGCCGCGACGTCGACGTTGTTGTAGCCGACGCCCACGTTGCACACCGCCTTGATCGAGGGGCAGGCGTCCAGGAGCTCGGCACTGATGGCACTGATG
>NZ_JBFUIU010000853.1:0-3683 GCF_056401695.1 Variovorax sp. P4_D9 | reverse complement strand
TTCCAGAAGGCCCTGCGCGGGCTGGAAGTCGGCGTCGACGGCCTCAACGAGAAGACGCAGGACCGCGAAGTGCTCGAGAAGGAGCTCGGCGAGCCCGGCCCCGACCGCATCTGGTACGTCGGCGATGCTTTCGCGATGGGCCTCAGCGTCGACGAAGTCTTCGCGCTGACCAAGATCGATCCGTGGTTCCTGGTGCAGATCGAGGAGATAGTGAAGATCGAGCTCGAGCTGGAAACCAAGTCGCTCGACGAGATCGACAAGGCGACGCTGCTCGCGCTCAAGAAGAAGGGCTTCTCCGACCGCCGCCTGGCGCGCCAGCTGAAGACCACCGACACTGCGATCCGCGAGAAGCGCCGCGCGCTCGGCGTGCGCCCGGTCTACAAGCGGGTCGACACCTGCGCGGCCGAGTTCGCCACCAACACCGCCTACATGTACTCGACCTACGAGGACGAGTGCGAGGCTGCGCCAACCGGCAAGAAGAAGATCATGGTGCTCGGCGGCGGTCCCAACCGCATCGGCCAGGGCATCGAGTTCGACTACTGCTGCGTGCACGCTGCGCTGGCGATGCGCGAGGACGGCTACGAGACCATCATGGTCAACTGCAATCCCGAGACCGTGTCGACCGACTACGACACCAGCGACCGCCTGTACTTCGAGCCGCTCACTCTCGAAGACGTGCTCGAGATCGTCGACAAGGAAAAGCCGACCGGCGTGATCGTGCAGTACGGCGGCCAGACGCCGCTCAAGCTGGCGCTCGACCTCGAGGCCAACGGCGTGCCGATCATCGGCACCAGCCCCGACATGATCGACGCCGCCGAAGACCGCGAGCGCTTTCAGAAGCTGCTGCACGAACTTGGCCTGCGCCAGCCGCCGAACGCCACCGCGCGCACCGAGCCCGAAGCGCTCGAGAAGGCGTCGGCGCTGGGTTACCCGCTGGTGGTGCGCCCGAGCTACGTGCTCGGCGGCCGGGCGATGGAAATCGTGCACGAGCAGCGCGACCTCGAGCGCTACATGCGCGAGGCGGTCAAGGTCAGCAACGATTCGCCGGTGCTGCTGGACCGCTTCCTCAATGACGCGGTCGAGTGCGACGTCGACTGTCTGCGCGATGCCGAGGGCACGACCCTGATCGGCGGCGTCATGGAGCACATCGAACAGGCCGGCGTGCACTCGGGCGACTCGGCCTGCTCGCTGCCTCCTTACAGCCTGAAGGCCGAGACGATCGCCGAACTCAAGCGCCAGAGCGCGGCGATGGCCAAGGCGCTGAACGTGGTCGGCCTCATGAATGTCCAGTTCGCGATCCAGGAGAAGGACGGCAAGGACGTGATCTACGTGCTCGAGGTCAACCCGCGCGCCTCGCGCACGGTGCCCTTCGTGAGCAAGGCGACCGGCATCCAGCTGGCGAAGGTCGCTGCCCGCTGCATGGCCGGCCAGTCGCTGAAATCGCAGGGCGTGACGAAGGAAGTCACGCCGCCGTACTTCAGCGTCAAGGAAGCCGTGTTCCCCTTCGTCAAGTTTCCTGGCGTCGACACCATCCTCGGCCCCGAGATGAAGTCCACCGGCGAGGTGATGGGCGTCGGCAAGACCTTCGGCGAGGCCTTCGTGAAGTCGCAGATCGGCGCCGGCACCATCCTGCCGAAGTCCGGCAAGGTGTTCATCTCGGTCAAGAACAATGACAAGGCACGGGCCGTCGAAGTCGCCCGCGGCCTTGCCAAGCTCGGCTTCGTGCTGATCGCGACCAAGGGCACGGCGGCGGCGATCAGCGCCGCGGGCATCGCCTGCGCGGTGGTCAACAAGGTCACCGAGGGCCGCCCGCACATCGTCGACATGATCAAGAACAACGAGATTGCGCTGGTCATCAACACGGTCGAAGAGCGCCGCAACGCGATCGCCGATTCGCGCCAGATCCGGACCTCGGCACTGCTGGCGCGCGTGACGACGTTCACGACGATCTTCGGTGCCGAGGCGGCCGTCGAAGGCATGCAGCACATGGACGAATTGGGTGTCATCTCTATCCAGGAGATGCATGAGCAATTGATCGGGCACTGAGGTCACCCCCCGCTGCACTTGCCCTTGATCGAGCGCAGGGACTGGCGAGCCGGGTGCGCACAGAATCGCGTCGAAGGAGATTTTTTTGCATGGACACCCAGCTGGTAGAGCTCGACCTTGACGACTGGAGCGCCGCCACGCCCAACGAGGCGTGGATCGCGGCGCTCGAGGCCGGCAAGGTGCTGTACTTCCCGCGGCTCGGCTTCGACCTGCAGCCGCAGGAGCAGGCCCTGTTGTCGCCCACAGTGCTGTCGCCCGACGTGCGCAACATCAGCCTCGACGCCAATGGGCGCATCAAGGGCGTGGCCGGCGACGAGGCGCGGCAACAGGCGGTGGCGGCGATGATCGGACGCTTCCGCGCCCAGGCGCAGGGGCTGATCCACGGCCTGCTGCCGCACTACGTGCCGGCGCTTCGGATGGCGCCCACCAGCTACCGGCCGGCGCAGGTCGAGACGCGGGTCCAGTCATGGCGCGCCGACGATCGCCGGCTGCACGTCGACGCCTTTCCCTCGCGTCCCAACTACGGCGAACGCATCCTGCGCGTGTTCACCAACGTCAATCCGCAGGGCGCGCCGCGCGTCTGGCGGGTCGGCGAGCCTTTCGAGGCGGTCGCCCGACGCTTCCTGCCGCGGGCCAAGCCTTATTCGCAATGGCAGGCGAAGCTGTTGCGGGCGCTGCGCGTGACAAAGTCGCTTCGCAGCGAGTACGACCACCTGATGCTGCAACTGCACGACGGTATGAAGTCCGACCTGGACTACCAGCAGAAGTCCGAGCAGCAGACCGTGCCGTTCCCGGCCGGGTCGGTCTGGGTCTGCTTCTCCGACCAGACCTCGCATGCCGTGATGTCGGGCCAGTACATGCTCGAGCAGACGCTCCATCTGCCCGCCGCAAGGCAATACAATCCCGAATCCAGCCCGCTCGCGATCCTGAGCCGGCTGACCGGACGCACGCTCGTCTGACTTTTTTCTCCCTTCGACCGCCGAACGGCAGCGTTCGGCGGTTTCGCTTTCTGGAGCAACAAAATGGCAACCATCCCGATCACCAAGCGCGGTGCAGAGAAGCTGCGCGAAGAACTGCAACGACTCAAGACGGTCGACCGCCCGTGGGTCATCAACTCGATCGCCGAGGCCCGGGCCCAGGGCGACCTGAGCGAAAACGCCGAGTATGAGGCCGCCAAGGACCGCCAGGGCTTCATCGAGGGCCGCATCCAGGACATCGAGGGCAAGCTGTCGGCGGCCCAGGTCATCGATCCGACCGCGCTCGACGCCGGCGGCAAGGTGGTGTTCGGCTCGACGGTCGAACTCGAGGACGAGAAGACCGGCGAGGCGGTCAAGTACCAGATCGTCGGCGAGGATGAGGCCGACCTCAAGCTCGGTCTCGTCAACGTCTCGAGCCCGATTGCGCGGGCGCTGATCGGCAAGGAAGAGGGCGACACCGCGGAGGTGAAGGCCCCCGGTGGCGTCAAGCGATACGAGATCGTCGCCGTCAGCTACCTCTGACCGGCAATTCGCACGCATGAAGGACCGCATCGCCCTGCTGGTCGCCGCATTCTGGTGGGGCAGCCTCTCCACCATCGGCTTCCTGGTGGTGCCGATGCTGTTCGTCCGGCTCGGCAGTCCGGCCGTGGCCGGCAACAT
>NZ_JBFUIU010000852.1:0-3688 GCF_056401695.1 Variovorax sp. P4_D9 | reverse complement strand
CCTCGGGCCAGGGCAGAGTGAAGCCGAGGCAGAGGCTGAGGATGGTCGGCAGCAATTGCCAGGCGGCTTCGCTGGCAAGCACGAAGCGGACGTCGCCGACCGGCTCCTCGAGCGTCTTCAGCAGCGCATTGGCGGTGATGTTGTTCATGCGCTCGGCCGGATAGACCAGCACCGCCTTGCCGCGGCCGCGGGCACTGGTGCGCTGGGCGAAGCCGATGGCGTCGCGCATCGCCTCCACCCGGATCTCGCGGCTGGGCTTGCGCTTCTTGTCGTCGATGTCGGCCTGCGACTTCTCGTCCAGCGGCCAGCCCAAAGCCTGCATCGCGACCTCGGGCATCAGCACGCAGAGGTCGGCGTGGGTCCGGACCTGAATGGCATGGCAGCTCGGGCAATGGCCGCAGGCGCTATGCGCCTTGGCCTCATCGGGTTGCTCGCACAGCCAAGTGGCCGCCAGGGCCAGGCCCAGCTCGTACTGGCCCAGGCCCGAAGGCCCCTGCAGCAGCCAGGCGTGGCCGCGCTGGCGCAGCAGTTCAGCCAGCGGCTGGCGCAGCCAGGCAGGCAGCGAATCGGCCGTCATGGGCACGTCCTTTCGAGCAGGCCGCGTTCGGCCAGCACGGCCTCGACCTGCTGCCAGACCTGATCGCGCGAACGGGCGGCGTCGATACGGGCGAAGCGCGGCGCGGCCGCCGCGCGGGCTGCATAGCCGGCCGCCACGCGGCGGAAGAACTCGACCGGCTGCGACTCGAACTTGTCCGGCAGCCGGGCACCGGCCAGGCGCTCGGCGGCGATCTCGGGCGGCAGGTCGAACCACAGCGTGATGTCGGGCTGGAGCAGCCCCGCCGGGGCGGCCTGCACCCAGCCTTCGAGCGTCTCGAGCACGGCCGTGTCGAAACCGCGGCCGGCGCCCTGGTAGGCGAAGGTGGCGTCGGTGAAGCGGTCGCACAGCAGCACGTCGCCGCGCGCCAGCGCCGGTTCGATGACGCCCACCACATGGTCGTGGCGGGCCGCAAAGACCAGCAGCGACTCGGTCAGCGGGTCCATCGGTTGCTCGAGGATCATCGTGCGCAGGCTTTCGGCCAGCGCTGTGCCGCCGGGCTCGCGGGTGCGCGTGACGGTACGGCCCTGGGCCTTGAACAGCGCCTCGAGTGCGTCGATGTGGCTCGACTTGCCGGCACCGTCGATGCCCTCGAGGGTCAGGAAAATTCCCTTCATTGCCCGCTCCGCTGGTTGGGGTCGGTGCTGCCACCGCGCTGGTAGCGGTTCACGGCCCGGTTGTGATCGTCCAGCGAACTGCTGAACTGGCTGGTGCCATCGCCTCGCGAGACGAAGTAGAGCGACTTGCTCTGTGCCGGCTGCACCGCCGCCATCAGCGCGGCCTTACCGGGCATCGCGATCGGCGTCGGCGGCAGGCCGTTGCGGGTGTAGGTGTTCCAGGGCGTGTCGGCCTGCAGGTCGCGCTTGCGCAGATTGCCGTCGTAGCGCGTCCCCAGGCCGTAGATGACGGTCGGGTCGGTCTGCAGCGGCATCCCGAGACGCAGGCGGTTGCTGAAGACCGCGGCGATCTCGGCGCGGTCCTGGGCCTTGCCAGTCTCTTTTTCGACGATGCTGGCCAGGATCAGCGCCTCGTCGGGCGTCTTGAGCGGCAGGTCCGACGCCCTGGCGGCCCAGGCGACATCGAGTTTCTTGTCCATGGCGCGCATCGCGCGCTGCAGTAGCGCGACGTCGGTCGAGCCCTTGGAGTAGGTGTAGGTGTCGGGGAAAAAGCGCCCTTCGGGATGCACGCCCGGCCGGCCCAGCAGGGCCATCAGTTCCTCGTCGCTGCGCCCGACTGTCTCGGGCTTCAGCTGCTCGGCCTTGGCCAGCGCGGCGCGCACCTGGCGGAAATTCCAGCCCTCGACCAGCACCAGGCTCCGAGTGGCTTCCTCGCCACGCACCAGGATGTTGAGCAACAGGCGCGGCGTGATGCCGCGGTCGAGCTCGTAGCTGCCGGCGCGCATCTGGCGGTCCTGGCCCGAGAAACGGAACCACAGGTAGAGCAACTGCGGCGGCACGTCGACGCCGGCGTCGGCCACGGCCTGCGCAATGCCGCGCGGCGTGGTGCCGGGCTCGACCGACAGGTCGACGCTGGGCGCGGGCAGCTTGAGGGGCTGGTTGACCCACCAGAGGCCCGCGGCGCCGGCGCCCAGCACTGTCACGGCAGCCAGCAGGAAAAGGGTGAGGAGGAAGCGGCGCACGGGTTCCGGGATGGGAGACGGACGGAAGACGATAGCAAGAACGGGTAAGCCCTGCGGGCCGAACGGAACGAAGCCGGCCATGATAATTCAGCGATGACCTCTGTCGTTCCGAATGGCGTCACCGCCCTCTCCCACCTCGGCGTGATCCGCGTCGAGGGCCCCGATGCCGCGAGCTTCCTGCATGGCCAGCTGACCCAGGATTTCGCCTTGCTTGGGGCCTCCGAAGCGCGGCTCGCCGCCCTCTGCACGGCCAAGGGCCGCGTCATTGCCAGCTTCATCGGCATCCGGCCCGAACCCGATCGCGTCCTGCTCGTCTGCAGCCGCGACATCCTGCCCGCGACGCTCAAGCGGCTCTCGATGTACGTGCTGCGCGCCAAGGCCAAGCTCAGCGACGCCAGCGCCGAATTCGCGCTCTACGGGCTGACCGGCACCGCGCTGGCCGCCAACGGGATCGATGCCGGCGCATTGCCGGGCTTGGCGAGCACGGTCGGCGAGGCCCATGCCGTCACGCTCTATCCGTCCGACGGCGTGCCGCGTGCGCTGTGGATCGCCCCTGCCGGCAGCCCCGCGCCCGAGGGCGCCGAGATCGCGCTCGCGACCTGGCATTGGAGCGAGGTGCGCAGCGGCATCGTGACCCTGACCACGCCGGTGGTCGAGGCCTTCGTGCCGCAGATGATCAACTACGAATCGGTGGGCGGCGTGAGCTTCAAGAAGGGCTGCTATCCGGGCCAGGAGATCGTCGCCCGCAGCCAGTTCCGGGGCACCTTGAAGCGGCGCACCTATCTCGTCCAGGCCAGCGACGAGATCGCGGCCGGCGAGGAAGTCTTCGCCACCAACGATCCCGAGCAGCCGGTGGGCACCGTGGCCCAGGCCGCGCCGGCACCGGAGGGCGGCTGGGCGGCGCTGATCTCGATCCAGATCGCGGCCATCGACGCCGGCGGCCTGCATGCGCGAGCCGCCGACGGGCCGGCGCTGACCGTGGAGCCGCTGCCGTATTCGCTGTTGGAAGACATCTGAGGACGTGACCCGCTACGTGGCTTTCCTCCGTGGCGTCAGTCCGATGAACGCCAGGATGCCCGCTCAAGCGCTGCTTTGAAGGTTGAGGGCGCGGGCTTCACCGACGTCAAGACGGTGCTGTCGATCGGCAACGTGGTGTTCAACGCCCGCGCCGCAGCGCGGGCGGCGCTCGAGCGCCGGGCCGAGGCGGCGATGGAACAGCAGCTCGGGCGCTGTTTTTCCACTCTGGTGCGTTCGGTGGATGTCCTGCGCGAACTGCTCGCGGCAGATCTGTATGCGGCGCATCGGCTTCCGCCTGAGGCCAAGCGCGTGGTGAGCTTCCTGCGCACGCCGCCCGAGGCCAAGCTTGCGCTGCCGATCGAGGTCGACGGCGCTCGCATCCTCGCCATCGACGGCATGGAGGTCTTCACTGCCTACGCGATCAGCGTTATGAACAC
>NZ_JBFUIU010000851.1:0-3689 GCF_056401695.1 Variovorax sp. P4_D9 | reverse complement strand
GCATGGGGATGCCAGCCGGCCGCGATCAGGTCCAGCGCATCGTGGCCGCTGGCGGCGGTGCGCAGCTCGAAACCCAGCGGCGCGAGCACCTGCACCAATAGCTCTCGATCGGCCTCCTCGTTGTCGACCACCAGCAAGCGACGGCGCCGGCCCTCGTAGCCGCGCCGCGGCCGTGCCGCCGGTGCCGGCAGGCGGCGTCCGATACCGGCGGGCAGCTCGTGCACGCGCGGCAGGAACAGCCGCACGCTGAACACAGAGCCGACGCCGGGCGTGCTCTGCACGCGCATCTCGCCGCCCATCAAGTCGATCAGCATCTTGGCGATCGTCAGCCCGAGGCCGGCACCGGGTGCTGCCGGCCCGGCCGTGGCGCCGCGCGCGAAAGGCTCGAAGATGCGGCCGAGTTCTTCCACCGACATGCCCGGCCCGGTGTCCTCGATCTCGATCGCGGCGAACTCGCGCGCATAGCGCAGCCGCAGCGTGACCTGGCCGGCGGCGGTGAACTTGATCGCGTTACCCAGCAGGTTGATGAGGATCTGCCGCACCCGCTTCTCGTCGGCGCGCACCAGCTCGGGCAGGCTGCCGCTGGGCTCGAAGCGGAAGGCCAGGCCCTTCTCGGCGGCTTCCAGCTCGAACATGTCGGCCAGCTCGCTCATGAGGTCCGCGAACAGCATCGGCCGTGCATTCAGCGTCAGCTTGCCGGCCTCGATGTGGGCGATGTCCAGCGTGCCTTCGATCAGCGACAGCAGGTGCTCGCCGCCGCGCTTGATCACCGCCACCGCCTGCTGCCGATGCGGCGGCACCGCGGCATCCTCGCCCATCAGCTGCGCGTAACCCAGGATGCTGTTGAGCGGCGTGCGCAGCTCATGGCTGATGGCGCTGATGTAGCGGCTCTTGGCCTGGTTGGCCTGGTCGGCCGCGCGCCTGGCTTCCTCCGCCAGGCTGCGGGCCTGGTCGGCGCTCTGCTTGGCCGCCTGCAGCGCATGGTCGGTCTTGCGGTGCAGCTCGATCTCGCGCACCAGCAGGTGGGTCTGCCGATTCGATTCCTCCTGCGCCACCTTGCGGCTCTGGTGCGCCAGCACCAGCCACCAGGCGACGATGCCGGCGATCAAGAGCAGTGCCATGTAGGCCTTGAGGAAGCCCGAACGCAGCGACGCCGGCTGCATGCCGAGCATCGTCGCTTCACTGAAGGCCCCTTCGGCGAGCGCCCGGAGCTCCTGCTGGTACAGCACGCCGAAGACGGCCGCCAGCAACGGCACGACGATCAGCATCAGCAGCAGGAAGTGGCCGAGTCCGGTGTCGAGGTAAGGCCAGACACGGCGCGGCAGCAGCCATCGCAACCCTCCCGACCACTGCGCCGACAGGCTCGCCTGCGGCTTGCAGAGGTCGCCGCAGCGCGCGTCCAGCGTGCAGCAGAGCGAACAGATCGCGCCCTGGTAGGCGGGGCAGTGCGCCATGTCCGGGCCTTCGTATTCGCGCTCGCAGATCACGCAGCGCTGCGTGACCAGGCGGCGGTAGCTGCCGGCACCGGACTCGACCCGCGCCCAGCGGATCGCCGAGCGGCGTGTCGACGGCGCGAAGGGCGCGGCGCCGTCCTCGTCCGAGACCCGGGCGATGTAGTACTTGCCGCGCGTCGCCCAGGCGATCAGCGGCGCCGTGACGAAGGCGGTGCCCAGCGCGATCAGCGCCGAGAACGCCTGCGCCAGCGGGCCGAACACGCCCAGGTGCGCGGTGATCGACAGCACCGAGGCCAGCGCCATCGCGCCGACGCCGACCGGGTTGATGTCCCACAGGTGGGCGCGCTTGAACTCGATGCCCGGCGGCGAGAGGCCCAGCGGCTTGTTGATGACCAGGTCGGCCACTACCGCCATCATCCAGGCGATCGCGATGTTGGCGTAGAGGCCGAGCACGTCGCCGAGCGCCTCGAATACGTTCATCTCCATCAGCATGAAGGCGATCAGCGCGTTGAAGACCACCCACACCACGCGGCCCGGATGGCTGTGCGTGACGCGCGAGAAGAAGTTGCTCCAGGCCAGCGACCCGGCATAGGCGTTGGTGACGTTGATCTTGAGCTGCGAGATGACGACGAAGATCGCGGTCGCCGCCACCGCCCAGCCGAAGTTCGGGAACACGTACTCGTAGGCCGCCAGGTACATCTGGTTCGGGTCGACCGCGCGCTCCGGCGGCACCATGTGGCTGATCGCCAGGTAGGCTAGCAAGGCGCCGCCGAGCATCTTGAGCACGCCGAGCACCACCCAGCCGGGCCCGCCCGCCAGCACGCCGGCCCACCAGCGGCCGCGGTTGGCGACCATGCGCGCCGGCATGAAGCGCAGGTAGTCGGCCTGCTCGCCCATCTGCGTGATCAGGGCGATGCCGACCGTCAGCGCGGCACCGAAGAGGTGCAGATCGAAGCCATCCACCTTCGACCTGACACCGATGTAGTGCGTGACCCCCGAGAACGCACCAGGATCGCGCGCCAGCACGTAGCCGAAGGGCACCACCAGCATCAGCAGCCAGATCGGCTGGGTCCAGACCTGCAGCCGGCTGATGGCCGAGATGCCGTGCGTGACCAGCGGGATCACCACCAGCGCGCAGACCAGGTAGCCCCAGACCGGCGGGATGCCGAGCGCCAGCTCGAGCGCATAGGCCATCACCGCAGCCTCGAGGGCGAAGAAGATGAAGGTGAACGAGGCGTAGATCAGCGAGGTCAGCGTCGAACCGATGTAGCCGAAGCCGGCACCGCGCGTGAGCAGGTCCATGTCGACGCCGTAGCGCGCCGCGTAGACGCTGATCGGCAGGCCGGCCAGGAAGATGATCAGCCCGGTGACCAGGATGGCCCAGAAGGCGTTGACGAAGCCGTACTGCACCAGCAGCGTGGCGCCGACCGCCTCGAGGATCAGGAAGGACGCGGCACCGCCGAAGGCGGTGCTCGCCACCCGCCACTCGGACATCCGGCGGAAGCGCTGCGGCGTGTAGCGCAGCGCGTAGTCCTCCAGCGTCTCGCGGGCGACCCAGCTGTTGTAGTCGCGCCGGACTTTGACGATGCGCTGCGGCGCTTCGTCGCTCGGAGCGGGGGGAATGGCTGGAATATCCACACCGCATTGGTGCAACAGTCGTGCCACGGCACGACTGTTGCAAAGCATGACGACTGCCCATAATGGCCTGCCCAAGACGCCACCTCCGCACCCATGGAACTCACACCGCGCGAAAAAGACAAGCTGCTGATCTTCACCGCAGCCCTGCTGGCCGAACGGCGCCGGGCCCGCGGGCTCAAGCTCAACTACCCCGAGGCCGTGGCGCTGATCTCGGCCGCCGTGATGGAGGGTGCTCGCGACGGAAAGAGCGTCGCCGCGCTGATGAGCGAGGGCCGCGCCGTGCTGACGCGCGCCGACGTCATGGACGGCATCGCCGAGATGATCCCGGACATCCAGGTCGAAGCCACGTTTCCCGACGGCACTAAGCTGGTGACCGTGCACCAACCGATCGTCTGAGTCTTCCTCCCGCCATTCAACAACAAGGACTGCCACCATGCGACTCCTCCGCACCGTCCCCTTCCTCGCACTGCTGCCCCTGGCCGCCAATGCGCACACCGGTGTCGATGCCGGGTTGCACCACGGATTTCTCGCCGGCTTCCTGCATCCGCTGACCGGTCCCGACCACCTGGCCGCGATGGTGGCGGTCGGCCTCTGGAG
>NZ_JBFUIU010000850.1:0-3690 GCF_056401695.1 Variovorax sp. P4_D9 | reverse complement strand
CCTTCGGGGACAGCACCAGCATGGGGTGCATGTCCTTCATCTCTCGACCCACTTGCGGATTGAAGTCGATCCAGATGATGTCTCGTCGGTCGGGAACCCAAGCCGCGCGCGTCACCATCAGAACGACTCTGCGCCCATCCGCCCGGCCGCCATGGCCTCACCGTCGTGTTTCGACGGCTCAAACGCCTTGAGCTTCTGCGCCAGCGACAACTTGGGTTCGCCCTGCACGCGCAGAAAAATACCGCCTTCGACAACCTCGACAGTGACGGGCGTTCCTCGCACCAGGTGCGCCGCACGCGCGACCGGCGCGGTGAGGCGCACGGCCAAGCCATTGCCCCACTCTTGGACCGTCTGCTCAGCTTTGACCGAAATTGCACCCATTACGCATCCCTTGAGCAAGGCCGCACTCTAGGCGGGAACAAGCATTGTGTCAACACGTAGAAACATTGGTATCGACTACCTGGCCCCACTCATATCAATCGCAGGCTACATTGCTGACTCAGCAACAAGAGAGAAGTCACCATGCCAAAAGCCTATTGGGTCAGTGCGTACCGTGCCGTCAAGGATGCCGACAAACTTGCGGCCTATGCGAAACTGGCCGGCCCGGCCATCACTGCCGGCGGCGGGCGCTTTCTGGCGCGCGGTCTGCCCGCCAAGGTCTACGAGTTCGGCTTGGCCGAACGCACCGTGTTGATCGAGTTCGACAGCGTCGAGCAGGCTAAAGCCACGCATGACAGCCCTGACTACCAGGCCGCGCTTGCCGCGCTGGGCGACGGTGCCGAACGGGATCTCCGGATTATCGAAGGGGTCTGAGCCCCCTTGTGCCAGACAGGATCGGAAGCGGTCGGCGCTTGGCCCAGGATCGCAGCCCTTCTAGCGAAGCATCTTCGCTAGAAAGGCCTTGGCCCGTTCGTGCTGAGGCGATTCGAAGAACTCGGAGGGTCGCGCGATCTCGAGAATCTGGCCCTCGTCCATGAACACGATTCGATCGGCCACCTGGCTCGCGAAGCTCATCTCGTGCGTCACACACACCATGGCCATGCCTTCGTTGGCCAGCGAGATCATGGTGTCCAGAACTTCCTTGACCATCTCGGGATCGAGCGCGGAAGTGGGTTCGTCGAAGAGCATCAACCGGGGCTTCATGCACAGGGCGCGCGCAATGGCGACGCGCTGCTGCTGCCCTCCCGAGAGCTGGGCGGGGTATTTGTGTGCATGCTCCGCCACGCGCACGCGCGTGAGCAGCGCCATGGCCTGCGCCTCGGCCGCGCGCGCGTCGAGCCGACGCGTTGAAACCGGCGCCAGAGTGCAGTTCTGAAGCACCGTCATGTGCGGGAACAGGTTGAACTGCTGGAACACCATGCCGACGTTCCGGCGCACCGTCAGGACATCGCCCTCCCCCGGACCGAGATCAATGCCGCACACCTGCACCCGACCCGCATCGAAGGCCTCGATGCCGTTGATGCAGCGGATCAGCGAAGACTTGCCCGACCCCGATGGCCCGCAGATCACGATGCGTTCGCGCGCACCGACGGCGAGTTCTATGTCGCGCAACGCGTGATAGTCGCCATACCACTTGTTGAGCGCGCTCATGCGCAGGATAGGGCTGTCGTGAGGCTCGGTGGGGGACATGATGGATCAGCGCCGTCCGCCCTGCAGTCGGGTGTGCAGCCGATCGCTGTAGCGCGACATGGCGAAGCAGAAGACGAAATAGATAGCGCCAACGAACAGATAGATTTCGGTGCCGAAACCCTGCCATTGGGCATCGGCCACGGCACGCTTGGCGGCGGTCATGAGGTCGAAGATGCCGACGATCACGACGATGGACGTTGCCTTGAAAAAGGCGATGAACACATTGACCAGCGCCGGCATCACCGCGGTGAGCGCCTGAGGCAGCACCACGCGCAGGGTGATCACACGCCGCGTGAGCCCGAGCGCTGCCGCCGCCTCGTGCTGCCCGCGCGGCACCACCTGCAGGCCGCCGCGGATGACCTCGGCGAGATACGCGGCCGTGAAGAGCGCGAAGGCGACCAGCACCCGCAGCAGCTTCGACAGGTCCATGCCCGGCGGCAGGAAGAGCGGCACCATCACGCTCGCGAGGAACAGCACGGCGAGCAGGGGCACGCTGCGCGCCATCTCGATGTACGCCACGGCGAGCGCCTTGCCCACGCCCGGACGGGACGAATTGCGCAGCAACGCCAGCGCAATGGCGATGGGAAAGCCTGCCGCGAGACCCAGGGTCGCGAGGATCAGCGTGACCGGGAGGCCTCCCCACTGGTCCTCGGGTACGAACGCAAGCCCGAGGACGCCGCCCCACATCAAGACGCCGAAGAGCCCGAGCGCGACAACCCACGCGACGGCCAGGCGCAGATTCCACCACGCGGGACGGGTCGAGAGCGCGTACGTCGCGGCCAGCACCCCGATGGCCAGCGCCGCACGCCACTGCTGCGCATAGGGATAGATGCCGAAGAGGATCAGCCGCAGCTTGTCGCCCACGACGGCCCAACAGGCGCCAGCGCCCTCGACGCGGCAGGCCTCGGGCCCCCTTCCTTGCGTGCTGAAGACGGCATGGGTCACGCCCCACCCGAAAAACTTCCAGACGAACAGAGCGAGCAGCGCCGCAAGCACGACCGTGACGGTTCCGGTCAAGGGTGTTGCGAAGTAGGCGCGGCGCAGGCGGCCGAGCCAGCCGCCCTGCACGCCGGGGGGCGGCGCCGGCGCGATGCGAGTCGAAGCGACAAATCTCATGCCACGCCCCATCGCCGTTGGCGGCGCTCGAACCCGTGCATGGCGGCGCTCACGAGCAGGCTCACGCTGGCGTAGAAGAGCAGCACGATCGCCATGATTTCCACCGCTTGGCCGGTGTCGGTGAGCATCGTTTCTCCGACCGCCATGAAGTCCTGGTAGCCGATCGCGACCGCCAGGGTGCTGTTCTTGAAAATGCCGATGTACTCGCTCGCCAGCGGCGGAAGGCCGACGCGCAGCGCCTGGGGCGCCAGCACCCGGCGCAAGATGGCGGCGCGGGTCAGTCCCAGCGCCGAGGCGGCTTCGAGCTGGCCGCGCGGCAACGATCCGATGGCGGCACGCACGATCTCCGCAATGAAGGCCGCTGTATAGAGTGCGATGCCCACCAGCAGTGCCGCGAACTCCGGCTGCATCGAGACCACGCCATGCACGTCCAGTCCGTCGATCGTCGGAAACAAGAAGATGCCGCGATTGCTTGCGAACAGCCAGCCATGGCCGGTGCCATCGGAGACGGCCGGCAGTTCGAGCATCAGGCCATACCAGAAGGCCACATGCAGCAGTACGGGGACGTTGCGCATCAGCTCCACATAGGCCAGTGACAGTCCGCGCGCCAGCGGATTGCGCGCCAACGCACCCACACCGACGAGAAGGCCCAGCACCGTGGCGAGCACGATCGCGGCGGCAGTGAGCTTGAGCGAATTGAGCGCACCGGCCACGAAGGCCAGTCCGAAGGTGTCGACGCCCGCCTGGAAGTCGATCGGCGAACTGTAGATTGGCGTGACGGCGGGCTTGCCCAGAAACTCGAAGCCCGTCTGCACGCCGCGGGCATGCAGGTTGGCGCTGGTCAGGCGGAACATCACGACCAGCAGCGCGGCCAGCAGGCCGAAGGCCAGGGCCTGCCGCAGCACTGCGCCCCAGTTCCAGCCGCGCGATGGCGCGCGTTGCGAC
>NZ_JBFUIU010000849.1:0-3694 GCF_056401695.1 Variovorax sp. P4_D9 | reverse complement strand
CTTGTAGGCTTTCCACGCGATGTCCTCGAGCCTGGCGAGTGCCTCGCTTTCCGATGCGACGGCCGGATCCACGAACGACGTCATGAAGGGCTCGTGGAACACGGCGCGTTGGAGTTGACCCGGCGCTTGGCCTTTGCGGACTTTGATCATGCGGGAGCAGTGTTTTGGCTTCCCCACTGAGGAGCCCAAATGCTCGCGACTTCCAAGGGCGCCGCGAGTAGGAGTAGCCCGACGTTTCAGGTGCGCCGCCACTCGATCATTCGACGGTCCCTGCCGCACGGCTTCGCCAAGCGCGGATGCTTGCCAGGAGACTGCCCGCTTCGACGGGCTTCACGAAATGGCAGTCGAAGCCTGCATCCAACGCGGCCTCGCGATCCTCGTGCTGTCCGTACCCCGTGAGTGCGATCAGGAGAACGCCGTCTTCCCCACTGGCACGAAGTCGGCGGGCGACCTCGTAGCCATCCAGGCGCGGCAGCCCGATGTCCAACAGCACGACCTCGGGTCGGAACTCCGCTGCAACCGCCAAGGCCTCTTCGCCATCGCCCGCGGTCCGCACCGCGTGTCCCTCCATCTCCAGCATCGTCGCCAACGCCTGCGCGGCGTCGACGTTGTCGTCGACCACAAGAATTGATTCGGGTCGAAGCGGCTTCTCCACAGCCGAGCCAGACAGGGTGGGCGTGCTTGAACGCGCAGTCGTCCCTCGAGGCAGGGTCACCCGGAACTCCGACCCGAGATCGCGGCCGCCGCTGTGCACCTCGATACGGCCTCCATGCATCTCGGCCAGCCGTCGTGCCAATGTCAGTCCGACACCCAGGCCCCCTTGCGACCGATCAAGTCCTCGCTTGCCCTGGGCGAACAGATCGAAAATGCGTGGAAGGAGCTCATCATCGATCCCCATGCCTTCGTCCCTGACCTTGACTTCGATGTTCTGGTCGTCGAATGCCACACGCAATTCGATGGCAGTGGCTTCCGGACTGTATTTCGCGGCATTGTGAAGCAGGTTGGCGATGACCTGCGTGAGCCGCGCGCCATCGGCATGCAACCAGATCGGCGCTTCCGGCATCTCTACCTCGAGCCTCTGGCGCCGGCTCTCGAGCAGCGGATGCACGGTCTCGATGCTGTGCGCAACGACGACCCGGAGGTCGACCGATTCACATTTGAGCGTGATCTTCCCCTGACTGATGCGCGTAACGTCCAGCAGCTCTTCCATGAGACGCGTGATCTGGCGAAGCTGGCGGCTCGCCAGATCCAGCGCCCACCCCACCTTGGGATGCTTGTCCGCCACCCGCCGAATGACTTCGATCGCCGTATGGACGGAGGCCAGCGGATTGCGCAGTTCGTGGGAGAGCATGGCGAGAAATTCGTCCTTCCGCTGGCTTGCCTGCTGCAACTCCTGTTGCGCCGCCTGCCGCTCCACGATCTCCCGCTGGAGGTTGCGATAGAGCCGCGCATTCTCGAACGCCGCGCTTGCCCGTGTCGCGACTTCCTGCAGGAGGTTCAGGTCGGCTTCGTGCATCCAGGCGCCGTCTTCGGGTGAAGCCACCAGCAGGGCACCCAGCACGCGCTCCCCAAAGCGAAGCGGGACGGCGGCGATGGATTCCAAGGCCGGTCCGCCGAGCTCACCGTGCGGATGCCCCAGCGCTCCGGCGCTCAGCCCCGGAGCCGCCCTCCTTGCCACCGTGGCGATGCCACGAAGTGCCGTCGCCTCCTGCAAGGCAACCATGACCTCGGCATCCGCTGCCAGTTCGGTCCCGATCGCGACCGCGGGAGGATCGTCGCCCGGGGGCCGCGCCGCGATGGCGAACGATCCTCGACCGAGTTCCGGATCCGCGATCCAGACCAGCGCCGCGGCGGCGCGTGCCGGCACCAGCACAGCCACCAGCTCGCGCATCGCCACCTCGATGTCCAACGAGCGGCTGAGCGCCTGACTGGCAGCCGCGAGAAAGGCGGAACGCCGATCGTTCTCCTCGGCCATGCGGCGTGCGGCTTCGGCCGCCATCATTGCCGCGCGCGCATCTACCTGCCGCTCGACCTGGCGCTTCATCAGATAAAGCGACACGAAGACGCCGACCTTGCTGCGAAGGATCTCCGGCACGACCGGCGAGAGGATGTAGTCGACCGCACCCAGCGAGTAACCGCGGGCTGTCTGGATCTCGTCCGCGTACGAGGTGATGAAGATGATCGGGGTGTGGGCACTGCGCCGGTGCTGTCGGATCAGCGTGGCGGTCTCGAAGCCATCCATCCCGGGCATGTTCACATCGAGCATGATCACGGCGAACTCGCGATGGAGGATCTCGCGCAGCGCGTCCGCCCCCGAGCGCACCGTCACGAGGTTCTGACCGAGCTCTTCGAGCACCGTCCGGAACACCAGCAGCTTCTCGGGCAGGTCATCGACGATCAGGATATTGGCGCGCTCGCCGACAGGCGGTTCATCCTTCGGGGGCGGGCCGTTCGGCGCTGCTAGTGGCACAGCCATCCCCGCAGGACCACCAGCAGATAGGCCGCGTCGACCGGTTTCGACAGGTAGTCCCAGGCCCCCGCCTCGATGCACTTCTCGCGATCGCCCTTCATGGCCTTGGCCGTGACCGCCACCAGCGGCAGCGGCTTGCCGCGGGGCAGCTTGCGCAGCTCCCGCATGGTCTGCATGCCGTCCATCTCGGGCATCATGATGTCCATCAGCACGATGTCGATGTCCTCGTCCTCCTGCACCAGTCGGATCGCGTCGCGTCCGTTCTCCGCCGAGACGATGACCATGCCCTGTTGATCGAGCACGGTCGCCAGCGCAAAGATGTTGCGCATGTCGTCATCCACGATCAGCACCTTCCGGCCCGCCAGCGAAGAGGCGGCATCGCTGGCGGCCTCGACCGCACGGCGTTCCTGCTCCGACATTAAGGCGAAGCCGCGATGCAGGAAGAAAGCACAGCTGTCGATCAAGCCATTCAGGCTGCTGGCGCTGCGCCAGGCGGAGCCGTCGAGACTCCGCGTCCATGCCGTCAGTGGCGCGCCAGCGACGACCTGGTCGTCGGGGGGTCCGTAGACGATCACGGGAAGCTGATGGACGGGAGCTCGTTCCTCCAGCGCCTCAGCCAGGTCCGAGGGGCCGAATCCCGGGACGGAGCCGTCGGTGACGAAGCAGTCCACCGGGCGCCGTGCGATCTCGCCGGCGACGGCCTCCCCCGACTCAGCCACCGATATCTCGACCTCGGCACCCGCGAAGGCCTCCAGCAGCTTCGCACGCGCTCCGGATGCGCGCATGCCCACGAGCAGCGTCCGCGGGCTTCTCGATACGAAGCTGTGCAGTTGCCCCATGGCCTCGTCCACCTGGTCCATCGACTGCAAGGGCTTGGCAAGGAATCCCACGGCACCGGAGTTCAGTGCGCGCTCGCGCGAATCGTCGGTCGACACCACGCAGACCGGGATGTGCCGCGTCGTCAGGTCTGCCTTGAGGCGCTCCAGGATGCGCCAGCCTTGCATGTCGGGCAGGTGGATGTCCAGCGTGATCAGGGCCGGGCGGTGGTCGCGGGTCAGCGCCAGCGCCACCGCGCCGCTCGAACTCACCAGCGCCTTGAAGCCGGCGCGACGCGCGGCTTGCAACAGGACCTTCGCGAACGCCAGGTCGTTCTCGACGATCAGCGCCACCTTGTCACCGGGCAGCAGCGCGTCGCGGTCGTCGCCGGCCACGTTCAGCGCATGC
>NZ_JBFUIU010000848.1:0-3701 GCF_056401695.1 Variovorax sp. P4_D9 | reverse complement strand
CGTTAATCCTCTCCGCCATGCGAGCCACTCGGCGTTAGGGCGTGCTGATGGGGAAGTGGGCGCGCAGCGCTGCGTGCCCAAGTTGAGTCCAGTTCGCCCGCTGCAATACGATAGGCTTGCCGTCGAGCAACGCGACATTGGCAGCACGCAACAGTTTGGCCTCCGCACGCCGCAAAAATGCCTCCGGGCCACTTACCTCGATGGTGAGTGCGAGCTCATCTACACCCACCACGACGATGCCTTGGTAGCCCGGAAGTCTTTCCAGGCAGGGAAGCTGGATTGACGGCCGAGACGCAGAGGCAGGAGTTGAGCCGGTCCGAGCGGGCCGTGCGGGCCATCCTTGCAAGCGCACCATGTCATACCCGCGCACCTTCTAGCGTACTGCCCCTCGTCGAACGAGGTTGACGATCGCCAGAAGGATCACTGCGCCAATCAGCGCGGCGAGCAGACCGCGGAAGCTGAAATCGTTCTGGTTTATCGTCCCCGCCCCCAACAGCGGGCCCATCAGCCATCCGCCGAAGATTGAACCGACGACGCCGACGACAACATTCATGATGATTCCCTGCTCGGCATCCCTTTTCATGATCATGCTGGCCACCCAGCCGATGAGACCTCCGATCACAAGCCAAATGATGAGGTTCACGAAATCGCTCCCGTTGATGAGGACGCGAGCGTTCGCCTCCCTGCCGTTCGGCCTTATAGGACACGCCGTAAAAATCCGTAGGCGGACGCCTGCACACTCTTTTCGGATCGACGCGTGCCCCGGCGGACGATCCTCAACCCGATCAGCGCCCGATCGCGCAGGCCTGCCGGCGTGGTGGTGTCGATCGCGTCGAGCTTCGCCCTCGCCTCTTCGGCGGTTAGAACTGGCGTTTTTTTCCCTTGCGGACCGAGTGGCGGGCCCGCGCACCGAGCGGGCTGGGTTCGAAGCAACGACCTGTCCAACGACGAGCCAGTCGAACAGCACCCGGAGCCCGCCAGGTGCTGCGGCTCCGAGAGCGGCGCCTGGAGCTGCTCGCGACCCGAGCTGGCCCTGCCGACCCTGAAAGGCCGGCCGTGCCCGCTGGTCCGCGGCCCGAGCGGGATAACAGACGAGCCAAGGCCTGCGCCCGCGATCAAGCGCGTGTGCCCACCGAGCAATCCTCGCTGGCGGTGAGAGTCATCTTGCATTCGGCGTGAAGTCGCATTCGAAGCCTTGGATGATGATGGAGCGTTGGGATCAGCAGATGCCTTCGCCTCGAGCGACAGAACGGCCGTTCGCCGCCCACACCTGCAGCAGGAAGTCTTCTTCCTCATGTCGTGCGATGCGAGGAAGTTCCAGTGCCGCGAGCGACGCATGCACCGTTCCGGTCGCCAGCACACGCTCCGGGAAATCGGCGCGCCAGTCGCAGGCCACCAGCGTGCCGACGTCGCTCAAAGACCGTCGACACGCTTGCGCGACGCCGTTCATGTCCTGCTGGTCAAGAAAGTAGCCGACTTCGCTCAGGACGATGAGATCGAAGGGTCCGGCAGCGAAGGGCCAGTCGGCGGGGAGTGTCTGCCGCTCGATGCGCACGTTGCGCAATCCGCGCGTACGCTCGGTGGCGATCTCGACGGCGAATTCAGACCTGTCGCTGGCGAGGAGCTCGTCGCAGCGCGGCGCGAGTTCGGCGGTCAGCTCGCCGATGCCGCAACCGGGCTCGTAGATTCGCCGGTAGTGCCGTTGTGGCAGGGCCGCAAGCAGGAGCGCCCGCTTGCGTACTTCGTACCACCGCGCGCGGAGCTCGTATGGATCATCGCTCGCGCGGTAAAGCGCGTCGAAATAGGCACTCGAATCGTTGCTCATGTGAACATCACCTCGAAGGGGCGCGCAGCACSCTCGACGGTGGTGGCTCGCAGAATGGGGCCGGACCCTGTGGACGCATCGGGCCGCAACTGGCTCGTGAAGCATTGGACGGCGTCTCGCTTCTTGCGCCTCGCTTCATCGTCCAGCTCCAAGCGACGTGCGCAGCCCCATGGAAGCCGAGCATCGCCGACTTCAGCCCAGTGCCAAGCCCACACGGGGATTTCCACGAGACGCGCGCCAATGCGCCCGGCCACGAGTGCGCAAACGTGACCACTGATTTCGTGATCAAGATGGCCATCGCCTCGCCAAGTCGTGAAAATCACATCGGTGCGGCGCACGAGCGGCAGAAGGCGGTCCGCGAGAAGTCCACCCAACGCCTGCAATCCGCCGTCGGGAAGTCCCAGCCGGACGGGCTCCGCATCGACGCCGAGACAACGCAGCGCGCGCTGGCTTTCGAGCGGTCGCTCACGGCGAAGCCGATCGATTGGCCATTCGGACGAGCCCGGGTGACTGGCAGTGCCATCAGTGACCGCCACCACGCAAGTCGCGACCCCAGTGCGCGCCAGCACGGCGAGCAAGCCGCCTGCGCACAGAACTTCGTCGTCGGGATGCGGTGCCACAACGACCGCGCGCGAGCCGTGGGGAACTAGATCCTCCAGAGAAGCAGTGGGTAGACGGGAAAGGCCGTGCCACGCACCCCAAGCGACCTCCAACGTACCTTGTCCAGTGAAGGAGGAACCCCTCAAAGCGCGCACGCCTGGCCTCCGACATCGAGGGCCAGTTCGCCGAGCTGCGCCATGTCGCGCTCTGCGTGGCTCTGCCGGAGGAACACCGGCAAGTCGGCCATCGCGCGTGCGAAGCTCGGATTGCGGCACAACGGACCCGCACCCACCGCCCGGACGGCGTGGTGCATCACGTCTTCGGCGGCGTGCTCGACGAACAGCCGCGTCCGCAAGGCCTCTCGGCGTGCAATCCGCTTCGGATGCAAGTCGATGGTTGCAGCCGTCTCTCGCAACACTGCGGCTGCCGCGGCGAGCGCCGCGTCGATCGCACCGAGATGGGCCARTCGATGTGGGTCGGATGTGTGCCCGGTGGATTCATGGGTCATGCGCGCGATGCCGAGAGCGCCCCCGAACCATACTGCTGCGATGCCTGCGCCACCGTGCCAGAAGCCGGGTCGGTTTACGTAGTCGCCGGGTCGCCCGATTTGAACGGCGTCGGCCTCGGCGAAGCCAACGTCCACGCTGCCACTTGCCGCCATGCCGACGGCTTCCCAGCCTTTGTCGGTGACAGTCACCGCCGGGGGCGAGATGGCAACGGCAGCGAGACACGGTTCGTTCGCGGGGTTCCAGCAACTCACCAAGGCGTGCGTGACAGTCGCGGCGCCGGAGCACCAAGCCTTTTTGCCGGTGAGGCGGACCTTGGAGCCGCTCTTGTCATGCTCCTGGAGCATCAGTCGCGCATCGGGAGGTTCGGCGGACCAAGTGCCCCACCGCAGTCCTTGTTCGGTCCAGGTCACCCCGCATTCCTCAAGAATTGCAAGGGCGTCGGTATGCCCTTCGAAGAGCTTGGCGAGCGAAAGATCGTGCGCCGCGACCTCCGCCAGCACCCGCCATCGCGCGAGCGTGTCGCCGGAGGCGGGAAATGGCAGCCGATCGATCCCGGCTTCGACGAGAAGCTCGAGTGTCAATGTCCCGTGGTGTCGCTGCCGCAGTTGGCGYAGCTTCTCCTCGATGGTGTTTGCAGGCATGAAAACGCGGCGCGGACGAACGAGGTGCATGTCGGCTCCTTTGGCGTGAGAGAACCTACTCTTCGGGCGCCGCGACAGATGTAGGAAGTGGCCGCAGTCCGCATGGCGTTGCGAGCGGTCAAATGG
>NZ_JBFUIU010000847.1:0-3710 GCF_056401695.1 Variovorax sp. P4_D9 | reverse complement strand
GCACGCAATCGGAGGTGCGGGCTGACCGCCAAGCCCATGGCGCTGGCCGTCTTCATATTGATGGAGAGCTCGTAGGTGCTGGGCAGCTCGACCGGAAGATCGCCGGGCTTGGCGCCGCGCAGGATGCGCGAGACGTAGTAGGCGGGCCGGGTCAGGAGGTACTTCGTTGCAAAGCCGTAGGCGCACAGGCCACCCGCCTGAACATGCCGGGAGAATGCATAGACCGCCGGCAGGCGGTGCTTAAAGGCCAACTCGGCCAGCAGTTCGGCATGCTGAAGAAAGGCCGGGCTCTCGATCGGAGACATGACGGTGCCTGGCTGCCGGGCGAAACCCGCATACTGCTCGTCCCAGCGCCTGACGTTTTCATCCAACTCCGCATACTGCGCCGACATTCGAAGCGCGGCCGCGCCCTTGCGGACTTCGTCCCACCAGGACTTGACAACGCGCACGCCGATTGCACCCACGGGCGCCACGGCGACCACGTTCGAGGCGCGAGGGAAGAGTTCCTTGACCAGCTCCAGCCGCTTGTGGACCAACTCGGTGCCCACGAGGCTCAGCCCCGTGACGTTTCCGCCCGGGCGCGCCAGGTTGGTCACGATGCCGCCGGCGACGGCATCGGCGCTGACCATCACGATCGGAATCGATCTGGTCGCTTGCTGCGCGACCTCGGTGGCATACGAGCCGCTGGTCCAGATCACATCGACCGGCAGTTGCACCAGTTCCATGGCCAGTTGGGGCAAACGCTCGGCCTGACCCGCCGCATCCCGGATCTCGAATGCAAAGTCGATGTGCCCGAGGGCGTTCATGGCTTCACGGAACCAGGCGACCCCCGCCGCCGTGGTGACGCCCTCGGACAGGCGAGCGATGACCGGGCGCTTGCGAGAAGATTTGGCCTGAGCCAATGCGAAGCGGTGGCCCTTGGCCTCGACAAGGGCGACGAGCGCGCTTGTCAAGATCGAGCGACGATGGATCATGGGCGCCTGCCTTTCTCCGCTGCAGAAATCACCTCAAGCGGACGCTGGACCATGAAATTCTGTTCCTTGCGCGCGCAAGGGACAACTGGACTTGATCAGGGAGTGGTGGCTCGGCGGCACCGAGTGCGGAAGGGGTTGTCGAACGACCGGTCGCAACCGATTCCGGCTGTCGGCCGCATTCTGCCCTGCCCTGCCCTGCCCTGCTCTTCCCTTCCCAGTGCCTGCGCCTGTGCGGGGCCTGGCGCCCATCCCCGCCGATCTCCTCGCCTGGCGTCGCGCCAGCGGGCCAGCCGTAGATGGCCCCGGCGCCCCAGAGGGGCGCGATTTGGCGGGCCATAGGTTTGGCCACCGCTCCAGTTCTGCATCCGTCGACCCTCACCGCCCTCCCCCGACTCCTGCGCTACGCGCTCAACTGGCCGCCTACGTCACCGCGGCGAGGTCTTGTCGTTGGGGTCTCTGGATTGCCAGTCGAGTATCCAGGCCACGCATTTTGGGCTGCCCGAAGTCGACGACCAACCCTGCAATCCCGGTACCGGAAAGCACGTCACTGGCGGCTCACCCGCCCGTATCAGGAACTAACCAAGGGAGTCGACGGTTCCCTGCATCGCCTCACTTCGGCGGCACAGTGGCCGGCGTAGGCAACGATATCGGCAGAATGTTCGCGATGCGCCAGCCCGCCGCGGTCTTCACCAACGTCTGATTCATGAGAAAGAGTGCATCGGGTGCCTGCTGGCCGGGCGGCCCGATGTTGAAGGTGACCGGCACGTAGATCTGTGCGGCCGTGTCGCTCACCAAGACCGCCCTGAGGTTCGCAGTATCGGGCGATAGTTTCCAGGTTCCCTGATACAACGTCTCGAAGCGCTTGAGGGCAGCGTCGCGCCCCCAGATCGGCGCGCCGCGAGTGACCCAGAGGAAATTCGGTGAATCCAGCAACAGTTCGCGCACTGCGGCAACGTCGTGCGCGTTCTGCGCTTTGACGAACTGATCGAAGGTCGCGCGCACGTCGTCCTCCGGCGGCGATGCTCTCGCGCCGGCGAGGAGGCCTACGGCGAAGAGAGCTGCGATGAAGCTCTTGCAAGGTTTGTGAAAGAGAGTCGGTGCGTTCATGGTCGTCTCCGGAACGTAGGATTTGGGGTTGAGGGCTGGCCATGCCATGATCCGACCAGCCTTCGAATCCGTCCCTGCAAAGCGATTGGATTTCTCCTGCAAATCACCTAAAGAGAAGCATGAAGCCCCACGAGCAAGCGGTTTTCCGCTTTGGCGACTTCGTGCTGGTGCCCAGCGAACGTCTGCTGCTTCGCGACGGCAAACCGCTCACGCTGACAGGCAAGGCGTTTGATCTGCTGGTCACTCTGGTCCGACATTCCGGTCACCTGCTGACCAAGGATGAGCTGCTGTGCGCGGTCTGGCCCGGCGTGGTGGTCGAGGAGGTGAACCTCAGTGTCAACGTCTCAACGTTGCGCAAGGTGCTCGGAGCGGCGCCGGGCGTCGTTGACTGGATCGAGACCGTGCCGAGGCAGGGCTACCGCTTCAATGCCGCGGTCGAAGTCGGCGATATCGCCACGACCCAGCTCGCTCCGCCCCAAGAGGTTGCAATCTCGCGCGGTGTCGAAGGCGCGTCGCGCTCTACTGACATACCCCCTCAGCTGTCGCGCCGGAAAGTCGCCTGGCTCCTCGGGGGCCTCTCGGCGACGGCGGTCGCGGTCGTTGCCGGTGCCCGATGGCTGCGCGGACGAGCGCCGTATTCGTCCGTAGCCGTGCTGCCCTTCACCGTCGACGGAGCGCCGAACGCGTATCTCGCCGATGGCCTCGTCGAAGGAGTAATCATCGGCTTGACTCGGCTGGGGGCTTTTCCGGCTCGATCCGCTCTCGCTCGCGATTAACACCGACATCGGCTTTCACCACTACTACAACGGCCGCTACGGCGAAGCGGTCTCCTAGTTGCAGTCGGTGCTCGACATGAAGAGCGACTTCCTGCTCGCTCACTTGTGGCTGGCACGCGCGCTTCTCGAGATGCGCCGGCTCGACGCAGCGCTCGCCGAAACAGCCGTCGCGGAAGGCATGGCGCGCGACTGGTCGGTGCTCCTCACCGCCCGCGGCTTCACCTACGCCATGGCAGGCATGACGAGCGAGGCGCAAGCCGTTGCGCGAAATGGGTACGCTGGCGAGGCAACGCTTTGTCACCTCGTACGGCATCGCACTGGTGCATGCCGGCCTGGGTCACAAGGACGAGGCGTTCGGCTGGCTCGACAGAGCTTTCGAGGAACGCTCGCACTGGCTGGTTTGGCTCCGTCTTGATCCGCGTTGGAAGAATCTGCGCGACGACCCTCGATTCGCGACGCTGATCGAGAAGATCAAGTACCCAGCCTAGGTTAAGCATCGCTTCCCACCTTCGACGTATCGTCGAGCACCGTCTCGCGGACATTGTCCAATGTCTCGATTTCCGGGCCTTAGCAGCCGTTCGTAAAGGACCGCTTGGCCCGAGAGCGGCGGTTGAATCCATCGGTATACGGCAAGTCAGTCGTGCAGCCGAGATGGGCGCCAGACGAAAGTGAATGTTTCACGGCTTTTCGGCAACAGTATTTTTTTTGTTGTCCGACAACGAGTTAGCCTGATTTCCTTTCGCTCGCGACGGAAATGTTTCACGGAAACATCGGGTCTTAAGGCGGTTTCGAGAAACCTTGGCTAAGTAGTCACATAATTCAGTTACTGAGTAACTAAACTACTGCTATGGCC
>NZ_JBFUIU010000846.1:0-3710 GCF_056401695.1 Variovorax sp. P4_D9 | reverse complement strand
CGCGGTGACACTCGCTCGAACCTGCACATCGGATTGCGCTCTCCTGCCATTCTCAAGCCGATGGGATGATCGGCAGCAGGACATAGGGCGCCGAATCTGCGGCGAAGTGCAGCGTGTAGCTCCTGCCAAATACATCGGCGGGCCGATCGCCATCGTCTTCATGCAGGAAAGGCCCGCAGCCCCGCATCGCGTTCTTCATGTTCGACAGTCCGGCTGCAGCCTGCCCGTGGTCGAAGTCGCGGCCGAGAATGGTGAGCCCGATGGTCCAGCCCTTGGGCACGACCACGGAGGTAGGCCAGATCTCCACGTCAAGATCGACGGCCTTCCCAGGCATCAGCGGCTGAACCTCGTCATGCGGATGATAGGGCCGCCAAGGGAAGCTGCGGCGCGCATCCAGCTTGCGCTGCGAAGCCCGCAACCACCCTTGGCCGACAGGTGTCTTCGGATCGAGCGCCCCATAGAAAAGGAGTTCGTCGCCACTCGGATCGAACACCCGCAGCACYGCGAAGACGTCGGCGTCCTGCGTTTGCGACGACAKCCTGAGCTTCAATGCCGCCGGCCCGGTGATCTCCGTGTCAGCCGGCATCGGAGCCGATTTGAAGGTGATGCCCTCCCCTCGCGCTTCGTACTTGATGGTCATCGTTGACGTCGGTTGCTCCGCGGTGAGCGAGAGGGCATCCGGATCGAGGTAGAGCCTGGTCCAGGCCGTGCGCGCCAGCGGCCATTCGCTTTCCGCGCGCGGGACAAACCCGTCGACATGTCGGATCTGAAGCTGGACGGGCGGTTCACGGTCCCAGCCGTTCTCCTCTCCCTTCAAGAAATGGTCGAAGAAGCGCTTTTGCAGTGCGATGCCGTAGTTCGTGTAGTACTCGACCCAGTGCGCCCCGCCGTGCAGTTCCAACCACTTCTGCTTCGATCCCGCCGCAAGATAGCCTTCCACGTTGCCTCGAAGATGCAAGCCCTGGCCACCCCAGTTGCCGCAAGACAGCAATGGGACGGCAATCTGACTGAAGTCCGAACGCCTCGCGCGGTAGTACGAGTCATCAAGGGGGCGATCGACGATCTCCGGCCAACTGTCGACACGCTTGTCCGCGAGCTCCTCATCGTCGATTGTCTCGGGGCCGCAGACGGTTTCGCCGGTCACGTCGCTGCGAGGACCACGTTCGCCCCTTCCGTGCTGCAATGGCTTGACCTGCATCTCGAGCCAGTTCTTGGAGAAGCTGCAGGCGATACCGCCATGCCGGTAGGCTTCTCTGTAAGGGTCGCTCGATCCCTCCCATATCATGATCGCGGCCAAGTGCGGCGGGCGCATCGCCGCCACACGCCATTGATTCATTCCGTAGTACGAGATCCCACTCAAGCCGACCTTGCCGTTGGACCAAGGCTGCACCCCTGCCCACTCGATGCATTCGTAGAAATCCTCGATTTCCCGAGGAGACTGGCAGTCGATCACGCCTGGCGAGCGCCCCGCACCTCTTGAGTCCACACGGATGCAGACGTATCCATGCGGCACCCACCTCTCGGGGTCGGCGACTTCCCACTGCTGATACTCGTTGCTGCTACCCTCCAGGACTTCGGGCTTTTGCTCGACCATGATGTTCCACGCGGTCGGATATCCGCGCTGGAATGACAAGCCTTTTCCATACGGCCCATAGCTCATCAAGACCGGATACACCCCCTCCCGGCTCGGACGAAATACATCCGCTCGCAAGACCAATCCGTCGCTCATCCGGATGGGAACATTCCAATCAATCAGCATGTCATCTCGCAGTTCGCTTGTCATTGGATCCTCGAATTCCCGAAGTCAGTCCAGTTTGATGCCGAGCGGCGCCAATTGCTTCTTGTATCTCTGGGTCTCAGATGAAACGTAGGCAGAGAACTGCTGAGGCGTCGAGGCCACGACGGTGGTTCCCAGGATCTTCATGTTGGCGAGGTATTCGGGCCCTTGCAGTGCGGTCGCGATATCGCGCTGGAGCGCTTGAGCGGACGACGCCGGCATGCCGGCCGGAGCGAACAGCCCCGACCAGGCCGGAATGTCGACGCCCTTGACGCCAAGTTCCTCCAGGGTCGGTACATTCGGGAGACTCGCAAGCCGCTTGTCGCTCGATACCGCCAATGCCCTGACTTTGCCCTCTTGAAGAAGAGGCTGCGCCAATGCCGTTCCAAGAAAGGTCATGTCGACATGGCCCCCGAGGAAGTCCGTGAGCGGCGAGCCCTTGTAAGGTACATGGAGCAGATCGATCCCTGCTGATCGAGTGAACAATTCCCCGATCAGGTGCGTCGTGTTTCCCGTGCCCCACGACCCATAACTGATGGTTCCAGGCCTTGCCTTCGCTGCCTGGATGAGTTGCTCGGCCGATCGGTAAGGGGACTCGGCGCGCACCAGCAGCAAGAATCCGGGGGAGGCGTCGATCTGCGTGATCGGCGTGAAGTCCTTGACCGGGTCGTAGGGCAGCTTCGAGTAGAGCGCGGCATTGGTGGTATGACCGCCCGTCGTGAAAAGGAGTACCGATCCGTCGGGTTTGGCTCGGGCGACATCTGCCGTGCCGATCAGCCCGCCCGCACCCGGCTTGTTGTCAACGATGTATTGACGCTTGGTCGTCTGATGCAGGCTTTGAGCCAAGGCGCGGGCTGCTGCATCGAGGGCGTTTCCCGCAGCGAATGGAACCACGATGCGCACGGTCTGCGCATCGTCCTGTGCGCTGGCGATGGACGGCGCCAACGCCAGCACCAGGCTGGAAACCATCAAAGACCAGATTCCCTTCAGCTTCATGGAGTGTCTCCTTGGACGTTCGAGGTTGAGTCGCGCAGGCCGGGCCAGTGCATCGGCTGTTTAGTTGATCATATGATAAATATCTTGAGAGAAAATGAGCACAGTGGAATCCCTAGGTGGACACACCAGACCGTCTCCAGCGCCGAGTGCCGATCAATGCCTTCGAGGTGATCGCCGTCCATCGCGACGCACTCGGCACCAGATGAATATGCGCATTCCCGGCTCGGTACGAAGGAGTTCGAGTGGCTGAGCTCGCTCAGACCACGCCTTCGTTTCAGCCCAGAGGTTTTCCTTTTGTCACGGAACCCCGACAAGCGATCTTGAGTACTTTCTGGAAACGGTCGAGCCCGACTCGCGGCGCCCCGGCTGGTTCAGTGTGCTGTGTATCGGGCGCCTGCCAGGGACGACGACATGGTCTGTCCGAGTGTGATGTCGAGGATGGTCCAGATCGGCATTGGGTCCGGCGCGCCGCGCGGGTCCTAGCCCGGATCGGCGGTCTCGGGCCCCCATCTCCTCGGCCCAGAAGTGCCGGTTGACCGAGACGGCACGGCGGAACAGCAACGCCAGCCTGCACGGTAGTCCGGGGATTCGCCGGGGAAGCGGCGCCCGGTGCGCTTCGCAAGTTCGGTGGCAGAGACGAGGCCTCTTCCCTCCGGTGCGCCGGGCTGCGAAAGGCGGGCTAGCAGCGCCCCTTCTTCGCCTGCCCCGGCGGGCAATGGTAGCCATCGTCGTCGTGATCATGGCCATGGCCGTGCTTGCCCTGCTTCGGCGGCTTGCCGGGCTTCCACTGGTCGTCGACCCAGCGCCACCCGCCGCTCGCCTGCACCCAGCGGCCAGGCGCGTAGACGTAGTCGGGCCGATCCTGCTGCCAGCGGCCGCCCTGCCAGACGTAGTCGCGCTCGTTCCAGACCCAGCGGCCCGGCACCCACACTTGGCC
>NZ_JBFUIU010000845.1:0-3718 GCF_056401695.1 Variovorax sp. P4_D9 | reverse complement strand
CTTCGGGCCTGTGGTTGTAGACGTGCCGCTTCCCGTCTTCATCGCTGAGAGCGTAGGAAACTGCAATGCCATCCAGGTCGGCAAGAGGTTGCAGGAACGCAATGAACTGCGACGCGGTGATGCCTTCGGCCTTGATGGCGTTCCAGTGCTTGTAGAGGATTGCCATCGAGGTAGCTTGCGCGCATTGGGTGAGTTCTGCCGAAGGCGGGGCCGATGCGGTCTCCGCAGCCATGGATTCGGACGCCCCAGCGCTGCCGTCCTTTCGGAAAAAGTTGGCCACGGCCCTCGCGAAGGTTACGGCATCTGTTTGGATTCGGGGCCTCGCCGCGTGGTCCTCCAAGTGGAGCGACACTGTATCGATGTCCTCGTTGCGCATGTGCATCTCAACTCCCAATCCCATTGAACGAACTGGATGTGATCGTATGGTTGAGAGGTGCGACGCGTATGAATTCCGGGGCAGGTCTCGCTTGGAAACGTGCATTTGTTGCGGAACTCCGCCTTCAGGAACTGGCGACTTGAAGGGCAAGGGCGCAACCGACATGTGTGGCGCGCCGGCCCCGATCGAGCAGATCCGAAACCGTCCGAGGGGGCCACTGGACATACAGAACGCCCCACCAGCAAACCCCTCACCGGTACAGAAAAAGGCGCTATCGCAACGGTAGCGCCGTCTTCTTTTGGGGCGCCTGAAACGCGAGATGTCGAGCTGCGCCAACGGACGTCGACTCTCAGTTCCGCTCCGTATAGCCGAACGGTTCGAAGCCCTGGCGGTCGGCCGGGGTCGGCAATGATTCTCGCGGCGGCGAGGGACTGGGTGGTGGTGGCGCCTGCTTGGACGGTTTTGGCGAATCGGTCTTCATGGCAGTCTTGTTGACTTGCGCGGCCCTCAGTTGTTCCCGGCTGGCGGCTCAGCGTCTTGATGCCGATCGTCCGCAGCTTCAGCAATTCTTCTTCGCTGATCGCGGAAAGATCCGCGAGGCAATAGTTGTTAAGCGTCTCGAGCGCATCCCGGGAACTGAAGCGGAGTGCCAAATCCTCGACCGGCGGCAGCCGACTGGCCCGGGGCACGAGCTAACCCTCCTCGTACCACCGCCCCTTTCCCAGCATCACCCGATGGTGCCCGTACCCCGCGGGCATCATCGGAAAGCAGTTCTCCTCGGCCGCCACCTGCACGTCGAGAAAGAACGGCCCCTCGCTCGCGAGGCATTCGGCCAGCGCATCCTCGAGTTGATCCGGCGCCGACACGCGCCGCGCCCGCCAGCCGAAGGCCTTCGCGAGCGCCACGAAGTCGGGCAGCGCCTCGTTCCAGCTGTGGCTCAGCCGGTTGCCGTGGTTCAGTTCCTGCCACTGCCGCACCATGCCCATGTAGCCGTTGTTCGACAGCACCAGCTTGACCGGCGTGCGGTGCTGCGCCGCGGTCGACAGCTCCTGGATGTTCATCAGCACCGACGCATCGCCGCTCACGCACACCACCAGCGCCTCGGGGTGCGCGACCTGCGCGCCGATGGCCGCCGGCAGGCCGTAGCCCATGGTGCCGGCGCCGCCCGAGGTGAGCCAGCGGCCCGGCCGCTCGAAGCGCAGGTACTGCGCGGCCCACATCTGGTGCTGGCCGACATCGGTGGATACGATCGCGTCGCGGCCGGCCAGTTGGCCCTGCAGCGATGCCATCAGCTGCTGCGGCAGGATCGCGTCGCCGCGCGGTGCGAAGTCGAAGCAGCGCTGCGCCCGCCAGCGCGCGACCCGCTGCCACCAGGGCGCGAGCCGCCCGGGCGCCAGACCGTCCAGCGCGGGCTGCACCGACAAGGCGTCGAGCACCGCGCCGCAGTCGCCGGGCAGGGGCACGTCGACCTTCACCACCTTGTCGATGCTGCTCGGGTCGATGTCGACGTGGATCTTGCGCGCCTGCGGGCAGAACTCGTCGAGCTTGCCCGTGACGCGGTCGTCGAAACGCGCGCCGATGCAGACCACGAGGTCGGCCTCGTGCATCGCGAGGTTGGCCTCCAGCGCCCCGTGCATGCCGAGCATGCCGAGGAAGCGCGGGTCGGAGCCCGGGAAGGCGCCGAGGCCCATCAGCGTCAGGGTGCACGGCGCGTCAAGGCGGCGCACCAGGCGCGTGAAGGCCGCGCAGGCCAGCGGGCCCGCGTTCACGAGGCCGCCGCCGCCGTACAGCACGGGACGGCGCGCGGTGGAGATCAGGTCAGCCGCGTGCTGCAGCGCATCGGCCGCGGGCAAGACCGCCGCACGGGCCTTGCGCGCAGGCACGGCGGCCGCTGACGCCGCGGGACGCTGTAGCAGCGCAAGCTGCACATCCTTCGGCACGTCGACCAGCACCGGCCCCGGCCGCCCCGCGGCCGCGATCTCCAGCGCCCGATGGATCACGGCCGGGATCTCGTCGGCGCTGCGCGGCTGGTGGTTCCACTTGGTGACCGGCCGCGACATGCCCAGCGCATCGCTCTCCTGGAAGGCCTGGGTGCCGATCACCGAACTGGCGACCTGGCCGCTGATGCACAGCACCGGCACCGAATCGCTCATCGCGTCGAGCAGGCCGGTGATGGTGTTGCCGACGCCGGGCCCCGAGGTGACCAGCACCACGCCGACGCGGCCGGTGCTGCGCGCATAGCCCTCGGCCGCATGCACGGCCGCCTGCTCGTGCCGGACCAGGATGTGCCGCAAACACGGCTCGCCATGCAGCGCGTCGTAGAGCGGCAGCGCGGCGCCGCCGGGGTAGCCGAAGAGCGTGTCGACGCCGCAGGCGATCAGCGTATCGAGCAGCGCGACGGCGCCGTTGCGCGCGCGCGGTGCATCGAAGGGGGCCGGAGCCACGGGCGAAGGGGAAAGGGCCAGTGAGGATTGCATCCCACGATTCTTCCGGACTTGGCGCAAAATAGGCTTCACATTTTTGACGAATCCCGGTCCACCCATGAAAGTCAATCGCTCAAAAGACGAATCATCCGAAGAATCATCGGACAGAATCGATCTCGCCATCCTGCGGACGCTGCGCGAGGACTCGCGCAAGACCCTGCAGGAGATCGGCGCCGCGGTCGGCCTCTCGCCCACCAGTTGCTGGACCCGCATCAAGAAGCTCGAAGCGCAGGGCGTGATTAAGCGCTACACGGTCGACCTGGACCCGGCCAAGCTCGGCTACCACGACTTCGTGATCGTCCAGCTCACGCTCGAGAGCCACACCGACGAGACGCTCTACGAATTCGGCCGCGTGCTGGCGACCATTCCGGAGATCCAGGAGGCCTACCTGGTCTCGGGCGACTACGACTACTACATCCGCATCGCGGTGCGCGACACGCGCGACTACGAGCGCCTCTTGCGCGAGAAGCTCTACAAGATCCCCGGCATCCGCCACAGCAAGTCGAGCTTCGTGCTGCGCGTGCTGAAGGAAGCCAGCGTGCCTCTGGATCACTGATACCAATTTGCGTTCAATAGATTAGATATGATGTCAGCCCACGAACCTCAAGGAGTCGTGGATGAAGACATTACTCAGCAGTCGATAATTTAGGCTACAAAAGATCACCACGACAATCGAATTGATGATTCAATAGCGCATGAAACGAGATGGCCGCACGCTGGATCACAAAACGCTTGAAGAGATTCGCCTGATGGCGGTGGAGCGAGTTCGCGATGGAGAGAAGCCTTCTGCGGTGATTGCCGCCTACGGCTTCAGCCGCACGACGATCTACAAATGGCTGAAGGCCTCGTCGGGTCGAGG
>NZ_JBFUIU010000844.1:0-3725 GCF_056401695.1 Variovorax sp. P4_D9 | reverse complement strand
CGCCTGCGGTACCTGCTTGGTGAATGTGCTCGAAGGAACTCCAGATCATCGGGACAGTTTCCTCCTGCCCGACGAGCAGGAGGAAGGCCATTGCATCATGACCTGTGTGTCTCGCTCGCTGTCTCCGATGCTTGTGCTCGATCTCTAATCAGGAGTTCAGGCGCCGGCGTAGCCCGCCGCGCGCGAGATCTCCTGGGTAGCCTGAACCAGTAGCGGCAGAATCTTTTCCCGCACCGAGCCGCTCATTCGGATCTCGGGGCCGACCACGGAAACGGCGCCCAGAACCTCTGCGTCGTGGCCAAAGAGCGGGGCCGCGATCGACATCGCCCCCGCAAGCACTTCACCAGTCGCGGCAAAGTAGCGATCTTTGCGGATTCGCTGGATGTCGGTCTGCAGTTTGCGGCGCTCGGCTTCCGTCAGGCTCTCACTGGCCAATCGCAACTGTTCGTTAGAGCCGAAGGCCAACATTACCTTGCCTGCCGCTCCGATCGTCAGTGGAGCGACATAGCCGACGGGACGGCTGTAGCTCAGGGGTTTGGAACTGCGGATCTCGTGGACCAGCATCCGGTCATGCGGCGGCTGCGGCACGAAGAGCATCACTGTCTCGTCAGCTGCTTGCCATACACGGGCTGGCTAATCTCGACCAGATTAAACGAACGCTGCCAAGAGCCAGAAAGCTCCAGAACCTTGTGGCCGAGCCGGTAGCGGCGAGGGTCGCCGAACCAGCTCACCAAGCCCTTTTGCTCCAATGCCGACAGCATTCGATAGAGCGTCGGCCTTGGAAGCTCAAGCCGCTGCTGCAATTCCCCGATTCCCATCACGGGAGAATCGATGAAGGCGAGAACGATATCGACTTCGAGCGCAGCGTGCGCAGGTGTTAAGCATACCGCCTCTTGTCCGCCGCCTCTACGAGGCCTGGCTGGCTCGGCCGACCCTGGACTCGTTGATCGTCGTGTCCCCAGGCTGGTCGACTACGAACGCGACGACGTTCGCAATTCGGTCCGGAACAATTCCCAACTGCTGGTTCACGCCGTGCATCTGCTCCGCAGTGCGCTTGCCGCTGGCCATATCATCGGCGCGGCCAACTCTTCGTCTCGGTCACGCCTGTGCCATCCAGCATGACCGAACGGGTGGCCGCCTCGTTCGAAGTGGCCGAACCGCGCATCCGGCGTAGGGGCTTCGATTGCCGCCGGCCGAGGTACATCAAGCGTCGGCGCCTTCGACGACGAAGCCCCCGAACTTCGCCCCGTTGTGGAGGTGGCGGGCAATGGCTTGGTACGCGTCGCTGTGGCCGTCGCTTGTTCGAACGTCAAAAACGAGACCAGAACGACCCCTTCCGGGGACGCCCCTTATGAACACTTCGCTTCGACCGTAGGCCGACACACCGCTACCGGCAACTGCGCCAGCAAGGCGGGCATCTTCTGTGCATAGATGTCGAGCTCTTGTTGGTCGAGCGTCTTCTCTTTGATGAACACAGCATAGGCAGTCATGTTTTCTGCTTTGCGGGTGACGTTGAGCTGCCGGCGATTCGAGCCGTCAGTGACGGATCACAAACTTTGCCGAAGGCATTGCGTGTCATCAGGCGCTGGAAGGCGGGCTTGGCGTCGTCGAAACCATGCTCGATGTCGATGCGCGGGTGGATATTGTGGGCCGCGATGAAGCGCAGCATGCCTTCGAGGTCTTGCCGGCTTCCCACCGAGATGGGCTGGCAACGCGCATGGCTCATGAACAAGGTCATGATCTCGACCGAACCCTGCATGCCCGCCATCGCGCCCACCATCGACACTTGGCCACCAACTGCAACAGGTTTGACCGACTGCTCGAACGTGCCCGGTCCGCCCACTTCGACGATGCGGTCGGCGCCCTTGCCGTTGGTCAAGCAGCAGGCATTCGATTGGTGGTCGACACCTCATGCGCCAGCATCGTCGCACTAGAAAGTTCGCTCCGGCACTGGCTATGACAGCAACGCTTCTGAGAGCGTCGTCCATTCCGAAATCACCGTTGCGGCTCGGTGACCGCCTTGCAGCGTGAGTTAGCCAAGCGGGCGAAAAGGACAGCAATCGCTTGAGCTGAATTTTCCAATCGCGGCTCGAAACTTCCGCAATGCTTACCCAAGCGGTCACTCGATTCTCGCGCGCGGCCTTCTTCACGCTCCCCTGCGCAGATCACAAGTCTTCAGCGCGTCTTCAGCGCCTGTCGTGCTGGTAGCCGACGCGCTGAACTGGCGTCAACGCACCGAAGCTTGGCCATGCCAGCAGTACACCTTGCCCTTCCAGCGTGCGCTGGAAGTCTCCGAGCAGGGCCTTGTCGACTCGTACTCTGAACGGTCCGGAAGCCAGCATCCATGCGGGTTGCAGCCCAGAAGAGGGACGTCGGTCACGGAATGCCCGGCCGTTCGACGGCCTTGGTCGGCGAAGGCGGCCCGCTCTCCGGGTTTCCACCCCTTCGCCATGCCTGGCTACCAACTCGAAATTCAAGAGAGGCCGAAATAATGTGTCTGTTCCACCGTACCGCACGAGGCGCTGCGGCGCTGGCATGGCTCGGCGGCGGAATGGGCTCACAATCGAACTAAACGCCCACCCGAACAAGGCGGACTGGAGACACCATGACCGTATTAAATGCTCATACCCTTACGAGACGCATCGATCTCTTCACATTGCGGCTATTTCTCACGGTAGCTGAAGAGCAGCAGATTCGACGTGCTGCCCTGCGGGAGAACATAGCTCCATCGGCAGCGACTCGTCGCATCCATGACCTTGAGGAAGTCGCCGGGATCAGCCTTTTCGACCGACAGCCGAATGGGATGGTGCCCACTCCGGCGGGGGAGGTGCTGGCACGCCATCTTCGCCTTTTGTTTGCTAACCTCGACGTCATGGGGCGCGAAGTCGCGCAGTTTACGGAAGGCGTTCGCGGGCACATCAGCATTAGCGCCACTGCGGCCATCATCATTCAGCTTCTCGCGCCAGCGATCGCTGAGTTTACGCGGCAGTTTCCGCTGATCGACATTGAGTTGCAGGAGAGCGCCAACATCAGCGTGGTCAACGCTGTGATAGCAGGGCATGCCGATATCGCCATGTTCTATGCCACAGATGATGTCACCTGTGAAGCGTTGGACGTCTTCGAGTGCCGCACGGACCGCCTGGTCGCAATCGTACCGCGCGGCCATCCGATGGGTGAACGCACGAGCGTGACAATGCGTGATCTGCTCGAGGAAGTTTTGATCGGAATCTCGCCTAACACTTCACTAATGGCTCAGATGCGCAAGGCGGCCGAGGCGTTAGGGAGCAAGCTCCGAGAGAAGTACCGAGTGAACACCGTTGAAGTCGCTCGCAGTCTCGTGAAAGCGGGCCTGGGCGTCATGATTCACCCTGAATGCATGCTGCCCACGGCCGATCTCACCAAGCTAGTACTGGTAAGGCTTGATGAACCCTGGGCAGAGCGACGCTTGTGCGCGGGAGTCAAGCGTGGCGAGCCGATTGCCGCGGCGACCAAGGCGTTTATCGCTCACGTTGTGGACGATAAATTGGCCACTACTTCTACGTCGTCGAGCGGTGGGGACCCAGCCGTCGCCTAGACGCCCATAACTTCCGCAAGGGCAACGATTTCTCGGGCCGTGCTGACGTGGGCGATATCGATGTGCTCGCCGTCATAGATGCACGACGCACGGCCTTCGGCCTGCGCCTTGTCCAGCGCGTCAATCATTCCCTTGTAATAGACAACTTCCT
>NZ_JBFUIU010000843.1:0-3730 GCF_056401695.1 Variovorax sp. P4_D9 | reverse complement strand
CTGCAGAGATGGTAGCCCGAAGAGGCGCTTGTACTCACGGCTGAATTGCGACGCGCTCTCGTACGGCCTCCGACTGGCTCGCGGCTCATCCGGAGGTGCGTTATGCGGAGGCTRCCAATGCGGACCCCCTGCCCGAGTTTCTTTCGGTTGCCGAGGCCAAGCACCTGATCACGTTCCTGTCGAACGCGCGGCCGCGACCTGGGCTCGCAGGCTCCCGGCGCGACAGCCAAGCCGCCTTCACTTGGCAGGAACTTCGTAACCGGTGCGCGGTTGCCTTGCAGGTGCGCGGCGGCTTGACGCCGGGAGACGTCCGCGCGCTCACCCTGGCGTCTCCGATTTCGCGTGGCGGGCGCGTTCGTGGTCGACCCTGGAAGGTCTCAGTCCCGGGCGATGGGAATTCATCCGCCCGCGAAAAATCGATCGCGCCTTAGGCGGGAGAGTTGCTGCAGCATTGGCAGCAGGTTCGAGCCGAGGCCCGCATCGGGGGTGAGCATCTCTTTCCGTCGACGCGCACAGGCAAGCATTGGCACAAGGAGTCGCACTACAAGTGCGCCAAGAAGGTGCTGGAAGAGCCCGGCATCGACAGCAGCGAGGGCGGCTCGTTCCGGCTGCGGCATACCTTCGCCCTGCGGCCATTGCGTCGGGGCTTCGAACCCGAGACGGTGGCGGCCTGGCTGGGCGTCGAACCGGAGGTGATGGGCAGGTACAGGCGCGTGGTGACCTCGCCGATCGATGTCGTCTGAACAAATCACATTTGCGGGACTTAGTGGCAATAGCATGAGATCGATTTCGCGATTGTCCGCTGAGGTGTTCGCTCAATGTCGGACATTGGTGCTCCTGGAGCTCAATTCAGGTCTAAATGTGCTCTTTGCACAAGGGAGTGGCAGAATCGCTCCCAGAGAGTCGGAGTACTCTCACCCTTGAACAACTAACCAGAGCAAGCAATGGCACAAACCTATGAGCAGATCCAAATGCAGATCGAGCAACTCCAACGCCAGGCAGAAGCATTGCGTGGCAGTGAGATCAAGGGTGTCGTCGATCGCATCAAGGTCGCAATTGCGCACTACGGCCTGACGGCTGCCCATCTGGGTCTTGATTCCGCGCCGAGCAAAGCCGCCGCGAAGAAAAGTGCAAAGTCTTCAGCCCAGTTCAGTGATGACGCCGGCAATGTGTGGTCAGGTCGTGGCCCGCGACCGCGTTGGTTGCGAGATGCTCTTACTGCGGGGCGGTCGATCGATGAATTCCGGGCAGGTTCAAACACCAAGTCGAAGTTGGCTTCTTCCATTGGTCGAATGAAAGGTGCAAAGCCGGCCGCCAAGAAAGCCAAGCGCGCACCCTCGAAAGTCACCTACAGCGACGGCGCTGGCAATTCCTGGACCGGCCGCGGTCCGAAGCCTCGGTGGCTGAAGACTGCCATTGACAGCGGCAAGATGCTTCAGGATTTCGTGAAGTAGGCGTGCCCCGGAAAACTCGGGGCAGCYCGAGGAGAGCAGGGGTCGTGGCACCAAACGGTCCATCGCCCGCAGGGTGCTTCGCGCGTTCAGTTCAGCTCACTGTCCGTTCACTGCCGGATGGCCTTCGTGGCGCGGCGATAGATTCGCAGCATGGCGCCCAGACCCCACGACGACATCAACGTCGCCGCAAGAGCCAGCGCACAAAGCAGATCCGGAACGTCCTCGCTGGTTGCCACAATCGCCAGGACTACGGTCGAGGCCCATAGGACACCCCATCTCAGGATGTAGATGTCCATGTGCGTCCTCAACCACATTGCGTTTCGAATGCTGATCTCGCTCACTTCCTGAGGCGACGCATCAACGGGCAACGTCTCCACATAAGCGCGAGGCGACCAGAAACGGTTCCAGACGGAGGCCGGTGGGTCGGGCTGGCGATTTTCATTCATGAGGATCGAAGCCTACCCGGTTCGGGGCACAAGCCTCATCGACCACAGGAAACTCACGCAGCCGGCTCACCTTGCCCTCGCCGGTGCCTGGAGCGTCGCTTGAGCTTGAGCTGGCAGCGCTGGCGCCCTCGACGGCGCTGGCATGCGCTGTTGCTGAGCTGACAGCGACGGGCTCGCCGAGATGCTGGCTTTCCCAAGACTGTAGGGCGTCGGCGTCTTTGATGCGGGCATGGAATCCACCCGGTGCTGGGGGGCCAACGGGCGCCCCATCTCCAGGTTTCGCACAGTGCGCGGCTCGGCAGGGGTGACACCATCGGTGGCAGAAGGAAGACGACGAAGTTCGCTCTCCACCTGCTCAGCCGCCAAAGGCTGCTTCCAGCCTCTTCGATCTCGCACGTCGACATAAACGAGACGATCAGCGCCGTCGATCACCGAAACACGCACGGCCACTTCGGGCCGCGCCGAACGCGGATCTGCGCCGGCGTCGCCACGGTCAGCAGCCCGAGCCCCTGGCTTGCCAGGCCCGATGACGTTCGACGGCGCCTCATTCGAAGTCTTGTCGGTTGGCGCTCTCCGCCCGTCGAGGGCACCACGCCGATCGCCGCCGCCCTGAACCGATCTCGTGTCCGCCTCGTGCGCCGATTCAAGCGGCGACGCTGCGGGCGGCCGCCTCACGAGCGCCCTCCTTGTCTTGGTCGCCACCGACCAAGGTGGTCCGCACGACGTTCAGCATGCCAGCCAGATCGGCAAGGGTGACGTCGTCCCGGAGGCCGACCGCAACGTCCTTCATCAGGGTCTCGATCGACGCCATGCTTTTGGCCGCCGTGACCACAGGATCCGTCTTCGGGGCCCTGCGAAGCATCTTCATATCATCGATCCGGATCTCGAGCCCTCGCTGCTCGATGCCATCCTTGTCGGTCCAGCGCGTCGTCCGCTGCCGCCCTTCGACATAGACCTCACTGCCCTTGGTGAGGAACTCCTGGGCGATCTCCGCCAGGCGGTCGTAGCAGACCAACTGGTGCCATTCCGTGTGTTCCACCAGCTCGCCCGAGCCGCGATCGGTCCAGTACTCATTCGTGGCCAGGCTGAAGGTCGCATAGCTCCCTTTGCCGCTTTGCCCACCTTCGGGATCTCGGCCAAGCCGGCCAATCAGTTGCACTCGATTCATGGTAATCTCCTTGAGAAAGAGGGCAGCGCCCTCATGGCTGCGCTGGTTTGATCCCCCCTCACCGCACGACCGACAGCGCATACATCGGGTCGTAGTAGATCGCCGGAACATGCCGGCCGCGTTCCTTGTCGAAGACCAGCTGCACGATCACATGGACCAGCGTGTGCAGGAGCCGCATGATCTCGTCGAGCGCCAGGCTGCGGCCTTCGTCCGACGCCTTGATCAGCAGAGCGATGCGGATGAAGGCTTCCTGCGATGAATTAGCATGGACGGTCGTGATGCCGCCCGGGTGGCCCGAGTTGAGGACGTTCTGGACGTAGTAGAAGGTCTCGTCGCCGCGCAGTTCGGCGAGCAGGACGCGATTCGGTGTCTTGCGCATCACTGCCTGCAGCACCTGCTTGGCCGTCGCCCCGACCACGCGCTCACCGGCATGAGAATCGCGCCGATAGAACAGCGCCTGCGAATTCGAATGGTTCGGCAGCGGCATCTCCGGCGTGTCCTCCACCGTGATCAGCCGCTCCCAGTGGGGGATCAGTTCGATCAATGCGCGGATGAACGAGGTCTTGCCGCTCCCCGTCGCGCCCGACACGATCAGGTTCTGATGCTGCCGCACAGCGAGATCGAGAAATGCCGGCCATTCCCTGGCCTGGGCCAACTCCCAC
>NZ_JBFUIU010000842.1:0-3736 GCF_056401695.1 Variovorax sp. P4_D9 | reverse complement strand
TGCCTGGCCATGAGATCGTCGGCGAGGTCGAGGCGCTTGGCGCGGGCGTCCAGGGGCATCGCATGGGCGACCGGGTCGGCGTTCCCTGGCTCGGCCACAGCTGCGGGCATTGCGCTTTCTGCATCGAGGGTCGGGAGAACCTCTGCGACACCCCGCGCTTCACGGGCTACCACCGCGACGGCGGCTTCGCGAGCCACGTCCTGGCCGAGGCCGATTTCTGCCTGCCCCTGGGATTGCTGACGCCGCAGCCGGCCCGGATCGCCCCCCTGCTGTGCGCCGGCCTGATTGGATGGCGCTGCCTGAAGGTGGCCGGCAGCGGCAAACGCCTCGGCCTGTACGGTTTCGGCGCCGCCGCCCACCTGATCGCGCAGGTGGCCGTCGGCCAGGGGCGCCGGGTCTTCGCGTTCACTCGGCTGGGGGACACTGAAAGCCAGGCCTTTGCCCGCAGCCTCGGCGCCGAGTGGTCGGGGGGCTCGGACGAGTTTCCGCCAGAGGCACTGGATGCGGCGATCATCTTCGCGCCCGCCGGCGAATTGGTGCCRACCGCCTTGCGGGCGGTTCGCAAGGGCGGGCGGGTGGTCTGCGGCGGCATCCACATGAGCGACATCCCCGCTTTCCCGTACCGCTTGCTCTGGGAGGAGCGCGAGCTGGTCTCGGTGGCCAATCTCACACGCGCCGACGCCCATGAATTCCTGGCGCTGGTGCACGCGCATCCGCCGCAGGTCCACGTCACCACCTACCCGCTGGAACAGGCCAACGAAGCGATGGCAGACCTGCGGGCCGGCCGGCTGCAGGGCGCGGCGGTGCTGCTGCCCTGAGCAGCCGCGGCTGCGCGGCGCTCAATCCGGCGTCGCCACCACGCGCAGCACCTTGCCGCTGCGGCCGGCGTGGCCGGGTTCGCCGCTTCGGCAACGGACATGTACGCCCACCGCGCCCTGGGCATCGAGGAACTCGCCGAGCACCCGGCGCGCCCGCTGCAGCACGCGCTCGGCCTCGGTACCCGACAGGCCGGTGCGCAGGAGCAGCTTGCAGGGCCCTTCCTGCACGAGTTGGAAGTCGAACAGGCCGGCCTCCTCTTCGAGCATCGTGCTGAGCGCCAGGGGAAGCACGCTGACCGAGCCTGAACTGGCGCGGCCCAGATGCAGCGTGTCCTCGCTGCGGCCCTGCACGTCGATCACCGGCAGGCAGGAGCCGCACGGACATGCGCCTTCGTGCACCGTGACGCGATCGCCCAGGTCGTAGCGGATCAGGGGCTGCACATGGTTCGCCAGGTTGGTCAGCAGCGTCGTCGCCGCCGTCGCGCCGGGCGCCACGGCACGGCCCTGTGCGTCCACCGGCTCGAGAATCACCCAGTCGCTGTTGAGATGCAGGTGACCGTGCTCGCACTCGGACGCCAGCGACAGGAACTCCGAGGCGCCGTAGCTGTTGGCGACGGGACAGCCGAAGGCCCGCTTCACGAACTCGCGCTTGGCCGGCGACAGGTCTTCACCGCCGGTCCACACCTCGCCCGGTGAGACGCGGAGTCGCCCGCCCATTCGTTCCTCGCCCAGCAGCACGGCCGCGCTGGGATAGGTGGCGATAACGGTGGGGGCGAAGGCGTTCAGTTCCGCCACGATGCGGTCGACCGGCTGCAGGAAGGAGATGCTGCGCATGCGCATCGAGAAGGCCGGATTGAGACGCCGCAGGCGCTCGATCGACACGGTGCTCGCGAAGTGCCCGCCGGTCGCGCCGACGAAAGCGATGCGATCGGCCAGCCCAAACGGATCCAGCAGGCGTTGCAGCGGCCGCAGGGCCGGCCGGCGCAGCGCCTCGAGCGCATCGTAGACCGCCATTGCCGTCGCATCCTGCACGAAGATGCCGGGATCGCCGCTGCTGCCCGAGCTTTCCCACACCACGTAGCGTCCGAGAAAGGGTTCGGCGATGCGCTGCCGGTCGGCCACGAAGCGGCGCATGTCGTCCAGCCGGAGACCGGGGTCGGCCACCCAATCGTCGAAATCCTGCATCAGGTCGGACTTGTGCGCCACCGGCAGGTCCGCGAGACGCAGGCTGCCCAGGTCGCGCCCTTCCAGCAGGCGACGGTGCAACGGCGACCGCAGCCTCGCCGAGGCGAGCAATTCGCCCAGGCGACGTGCCTGTCGGGCGGCGATCGCGTCGGCGGATGCATGCGAGGCCAGTGCGACATCCATCGCCACCGCCCCGGTCAACCAGGGATCGACCGGCACCGGCGGGGCCGGGCTCATGCTGGCCTCGCGCCCGTGCCGTCGAACAATCCAGGGGTCATCGTCGCTCCTTCGCAGCATGGGAGCTTGGCAGTCGACGCGCGCATCGACTTGATGCGCATCAAGGGAACGCCGCTCCACGCAAGCTTGACCCAGCGCAAGCCCGCTCTCGCGTGGCGCGCGCACCATGGAAGCATTCCACTCGCAAGGAGTTCGCGCAATGATTCACAACGTCGGGAGCATCGAATCACCATGAAAGTCACGGCCCCTTCGAAAGTGCAAGGCGGCGCGCGCGCCGTCGGAATGACGGCGGCAGCCCTGGCGCTGCTGGGAGCCGGGGTGCTGTGGCTCGCGCTCAATGCGTTCGTCACATGGGTCACGCGTGATTGAGCCGGTCTCATCGCCGGCTTCATCAAGCCCCCCGAATTCGCCTCGTGCAAAGAAAAGCGGCCTACGCCTTGTGGGCGTAAGCCGTTGATCTATCTCACGATTTGGTCGGTGTGAAAGGATTCGAACCTTCGACCCCTTGCACCCCATGCAAGTGCGCTACCAGGCTGCGCCACACACCGAAGCTCTCGATTATAGCGGCCTGAACTCAGTGACTCGAGCCGAGCAGCTCACGAATTTCAATCAGTTCGCGCCGCAGCTGGACCAACTGCGACAGATCGATGGTCCTGCCGGATGTCTCGTTGCCCTCGTGCACCTCCATGTCGTCCTGCAACGCGGCGTCGAACTCCTCCTGGTCGATCTCGATCGCCTCCATGCCTTCGAGCGGGACCTCGCCCGTCTTGCGGCGGTCGCGCTCGGACTGCACCAGTTCCTGCAGCTTGTTGCGCGCGCCGCTGATCGTGAAGCCCTGGTCGTAGAGCAAGTCGCGAATGCGTCGGATCATGAGCACCTCGTGGTGCTGGTAGTAGCGCCGGTTGCCGCGCCGCTTCATCGGGCGCAGTTGCGTGAACTCCTGCTCCCAGTAGCGCAGCACATGCGGCTTGACGCCACAGAGTTCGGCCACCTCACCGATCGTGAAGTAGCGTTTGACAGGGATCGGCGGGAGGGTTTTCTCCATTGAAATCAAGACAGTGCGAGCGAAACCTCATAGGTTACTCCACCGGCGCACGGAGCACCAATGTTATTCGGCGCCCAAGCTCCATTCGACCTCTTGCGGTGCTGCGTCGCCGATGCTTCCGTGGATTTGTTCCTTGAGCTTGGCGCTCGCGTGGAAGGTCGCCACGCGCCGCTCGCCGATCGGAATGGCCTCGCCAGTGCGCGGATTGCGCCCCGGCCGCGGCGCCTTGACGCGGATCTGAAAGTTGCCGAAACCGGAGATCTTGACGTCCGTGCCCTCGATCAGGCTGTTGGCGATCAGATCGAAGAAGGCTTCGACCATGTCCTTGGACTCGCGCTTGTTCAAGCCGATCTGCTCGAACAGCAGGTCGGCCAGGTGCGCCTTGGTCAGCGCCGGTGTTTCGAGGGCCTCGAGCGTGAATTCCATGGCATTCATACCCGCAGTCGGGCAC
>NZ_JBFUIU010000841.1:0-3755 GCF_056401695.1 Variovorax sp. P4_D9 | reverse complement strand
GTTCGAGGCCGGTGGTCCGGACGCCGAGGGCGCCGCCGCCCGGGTCGCCGCGGCGATGCTCGCGCCGCTGGCCGAATCGGCCGTGGCGCCACCGTCGGTGGTCCGAATGGGCCATCACGGGCTGGACCGCTGGCCGACCCTGATCGCGTCGCTCGCGCTGCCGGTGTTCTTCCAGCGCGAGGGCACGCTGGTGCTGTGGCACCGGCAGGATGCGGCCGAGGCCGCGCGGCTCAAGCGCGTGCTCGCGCACACCGGCGAGGTGGTGCCCGAGCTGCCCGCGATGCAGACGCTCGACGTGGCCGGCATCGAGGCCCTCGAGCCTTCGCTGGGCCGGCGCTTCGCACAGGCGCTGCTGCTGCCCGACGAGGGCCAGCTCGACAACCGGGCTTTGCTCGCATCGCTGCTGGCCACGCTGCAGGCGCTGCCCCGGGTGCGCCTGCACTGGCAGGCGGCGYGCACCCTCGACGACTTCAGGCCCGGCGAGGCCGGCCAACCCGAGCGCGTGATCGACTGCCGAGGCCTCGGCGCCAGGCCGCAGTGGAACGCGCTGCGCGGCGTGCGCGGCGAAGTCATCCGCGTCCACGCCCCCGAAGTGGCGCTGCGGCGGCCGACCCGCCTGGTGCATCCGCGCTATCCGATCTACATCGCGCCCAAACCCGACCACCTGTTCGTCATCGGCGCCACCGAGATCGAATCGGACGACATGTCACCAGCCAGCGTGCGCTCCACGCTCGAGCTGCTGAGCGCGGCCTACGCGGTGCACAGCGGCTTCGCGGAAGCGCGCATCGTCGAGATCGCGACCCAGTGCCGCCCGACCCTGCCCGACAACCTGCCGGCCGTGCGCGAGTTGCGACCGAACGTCATGCAGATCAACGGCCTCTACCGCCACGGCTTCCTGATCGCGCCGGCGATCCTCGATGTGGCGATGGAACTGCTCGCGACCGGCCGCTCTGCGCTCGCCGGCCGTTTCGGCCTGGCATCGAATCCATGAACCTCCTGATCAACGACATCCCCCACACGCTGCCGCCCGGCGCGAAGCTCGCGGACGCGCTCGTGCTCATCGATGCCAAGCCGCCGTTCGCGGTCGCCGTCAATCGGCAGTTCGTGCCGCGCTCCCACTACGGCTCGCAGTTGCTGCAGCCCGACGACCGCATCGAAGTGATCCGCCCCGTGACGGGCGGCTGAAGGAAACCCCATGACCTCCCTGCCCGACAACGACCCGCTCGTCCTCTACGGCCAGAGCTTCAAGAGCCGCCTGCTGCTCGGCACTGCGCGCTACCCGTCGCCCGATGTGCTCGAGGCGGCAGTGCGGCGTGCGCAGCCCGCGATGCTGACGGCCTCGCTGCGCCGCCAGACCGCCACGCCCAACGCCGGGAGCAGCGACAACGGCTTCTGGGACCTGCTGCGCCGCCTCGGCGTGCCGGTGCTGCCCAACACGGCCGGCTGCCACAGCGTGCAGGAGGCGATCGCCACGGCGCAGATGGCGCGCGAACTGTTCGACACGCCGTGGATCAAGCTCGAGCTGATCGGCGACGACTACACGCTGCAGCCCGATACGCTGAACCTGGTCGATGCCGCCTCGCAGCTGATCCGCGACGGCTTCCAGGTGCTGCCCTACTGCACCGAGGACCTGGTGCTGTGCCAGCGCCTGGTCGATGTCGGCTGCCAGGCCGTGATGCCCTGGGCGGCGCCGATCGGCACCGGGCGCGGCCCGATCAACCCCTACGCGCTGCAGGTGCTGCGCGAACGGCTGTCGGTGCCGCTGCTGGTCGATGCCGGGCTCGGCCTGCCATCGCATGCCTGCCAGGTAATGGAATGGGGCTACGACGGTGTGCTGCTGAACACCGCGGTGGCGCTGGCCCAGGATCCGGTCGCGATGGCCGGCGCCTTTGCCGATGCGGTCCAGGCCGGTCGCAGCGCGCACCATGCGGGCGCAATGGCGGCGCAGGATTCGGCCCAGCCGAGCACGCCGGTGCTGGGCACGCCCTTCTGGCATCACGCGGCGGCCCAATGACTGCCATGACCGACTCCTCCTCCATTGCGCGAGCCATCGTCGCAGCCCATGCCGCGCGCTTCGGCGAAACGCCGAACACCGCCGCGTCATTCTCGTCGGACGACCCGCTCTACCAAGGCGCCAAGCAGGCCTGCGCCACGCTTGGCTTCATCGACATCGATGCCGATTGCCTGGCGCGCGCATGGCAGGCTCAGACCGGGCGCAACGGCCGCTTCGACCCCGGGGCCTGGCCCGACACGCCGGCCGATTTCGGCCTGCGCCCCTTTCCGCCAACGACCCGCGACGACGCGTTTCCGCCCTGCCCCGAAAAGCTCGGCCTGTATGCGGTGCTGCCCGATGCGAAATCGGTCGGCCGCATGGCGCGTGCGGGCGTGCCGACGGTGCAGCTGCGCTTCAAGTCGGACGATGCCGGCGCGGTCAAGCGCGAGGTGCAGGCGGCGGTCGACGCGGTGCGCGGCACCGGCGCCCTGCTCTTCATCAACGACCACTGGCAGAGCGCGATCGCGGCGCGGGCCTATGGCCTGCATCTGGGGCAGGAAGACCTCGACGCCCTGACGCCGGAAGAACTTCAGACGATCCGCGGCGCGGGCATTCGCCTCGGCGTCAGCACGCATGGCTACGCGGAGATGCTGCGCGCCGACCTCGCGAGCCCGAGCTACATCGCGATGGGCGCGGTCTACCCGACCACGCTGAAGCGAATGGCCACCGCGCCGCAAGGCGTTGCGCGACTGGCGGCGTACGCGCGACTCATGCGCGGCTACCCGCAGGTCGGCATCGGCGGCATCGATGAGCAGCGCATGCCCGAGGTGCTGGCGACCGGCGTCGGTTCGGTGGCCGTGGTGCGCGCGCTGGTCGCCGACCCGCAGCCCGAGGCGGCGGCGCGGCGATTGATGGCGATCTGCAACCGGGCCACCTGAGGTCCCGGGCTGAAGAAAAAAATCGCGGTGGCGGGCGTGGCCAGGGAGCCCAAAAACCACGCTATAATTTAAGGCTTGTTCCTCGATAGCTCAGTCGGTAGAGCGCCGGACTGTTAATCCGTAGGTCCCTGGTTCGAGCCCAGGTCGAGGAGCCAAACTCAAGCTGCTGTGAACACTGTTCATACCGGCACTCTCAAGAAGAGCTCGACTCTGTATTCGATCTCCACTGCCTTGATGGAGACTCGGATACTTCCCAAGAACGCGCCCGTGAAGGCGCGTTTTTTTCGTCTTGGCCTCGAGGGTCGCCAGCAGCTTCGGCACCCTCGCCCGTCTCCAGAGAATCGGATTCGCGTGCGGGATTTTCGGCCCATCCGGTGAATATATAATCTAAGGCTTGTTCCTCGATAGCTCAGTCGGTAGAGCGCCGGACTGTTAATCCGTAGGTCCCTGGTTCGAGCCCAGGTCGAGGAGCCACTACAAGCCGCAAGGCCTCTGGAAAGCCCGCTACCAAWTTGGTAGCGGGCTTTTTCATTCGTCAGGCGCTGGTTCGGCAAGCACCTAACGACCGTCGGGTTTGGCCTAGTCTGGCGCCCCGCGCCAGCACGGATGACCCTTGTAGTTGATGCCTCGATAGTTCGCGATGCGTCGCGCGACCTTGCCGAAGGCCTTGGCCTCGATGACGTCCACGAGCTCGATCCTGTCGAAGCTCGACTTCAGTCGTTCATTGTTCAGCGGAGACCAGGCCTGGTCCGAAACGAAGAGACCGGTCGCGCCCTTCAATTGCGAAGCGAGCGGGAAACAGTCGCAGCGAGCTGATCTTGTAG
>NZ_JBFUIU010000840.1:0-3759 GCF_056401695.1 Variovorax sp. P4_D9 | reverse complement strand
CGCCATGGCCGAACCCACTGTATTCATCATCGACGACGACGAAGGCTATCGCGACTCGGTTCAGGAACTGGTGAGCTCGGTCGGACTGCCGACCGAGACCTTCAGTTCGGCGCTGGATTTCCTCCAGGCCTTCAACCCCGCGCGCCCCGGCTGCCTGGTGCTCGATGTGCGCATGGCGCGCATGAGCGGGCTGGCGCTCCAGGAGCGCCTGGTCGCGATGGGCGCCCGCATTCCGATCGTGTTCATCAGCGGTCATGGCGATATCGCCATGGCGGTCAAAGCCGTCAAGGACGGCGCGGTGGATTTCGTGCAGAAGCCCTACCGAGAGCAGCAGTTGCTCGATGCCATCGACGAGGCACTGCTGCGCAACGCGGCACCGCAGGTCCCCTCGGCGGAGCCGCAACACCCACTCGCGCAGCGGATCGACGCCCTGAGTGCGCGTGAGCGCGAGGTCATGAAGCTGGCGCTGAAGGGACTGCCGAGCAAACTGATTGCCAAGGAGCTGGATATCGGCCACCGCACGGTCGAGCAGCACCGCAGCCGCCTGCTCGAGAAGCTGGGCGTCGGATCGATCAACGAGTTGCTGCGCCTCAATATCGAGCGCGCTTCCGACTGAAGTTGACACTGGCGGCGGCGCCACGTACGTGGTGCTGCGTGGTCGCCGGGATGGACCTCTGGCGCGCTCGGCTTCACCATGGTGTGCTTGACATCTGGCACCGTGCGCAGGCGCGCGGCCGAGAAGCGCGGCCGTCCCTTCCCCGGGCCATCCGATCGAGTAAAAGCTTTTCCTGAACGAGGAGGCCCCACATGATTCGAATCCGAACCTTCGTCGCCCCCTGGCTGCTCGTGGCAGCGCTTGCGCTCGGCGCCGCCGCGTACGCCCAGCCGGCACCGAGCGCCGGCGCCAAGGCCCCGAGCAAGGCTGCCGCAACGCGTGCGCCCCAGCTCGAGCCCAAGGCCATGGACTTGCTGCGCGCCATGAGCGCCAGCCTGACGGCCTCGAAGTCGATGGCCTTCACGGCCGTCGCCACCTACGAGAGCCCGAGCAGCGTGGGCCCGTCCCTGGCCTATGCGACCTCCTCCGAGGTGCTGCTGCAGCGCCCCGACAGGCTGCGCGTCCTCACCTTGGGTGACGGACCGCCCGCGGAGTATTACTTCGACGGCAAGACGCTCACGGCCTTCGCGCCGGCCGAGAACCTGGTGGCCGTCGCGCCGGCCCCGCCCACCATCGACGCCATGCTCAAGCAGGCCTTCGACAACGCCGCGATCTACTTCCCCTTTGCCGACATCGTCGGCAGCGACCCCTTCAAGACGCTCACCGAGGGCCTGACCAAGGCCTTCTACATCGGCCAGTCGAAGGTCGTCGGCGGCACCACCACCGAGATGGTCGCCATCGCCAGCGACCAGATGTTCATGCAGATCTGGATCGGCGCCGACGACAAGCTGCCTCGCAAGATGCGTGCGGTGTTCCGCGGCGACCCGCTCCAGTTGCGCCACCAGGTCGAGCTGTCGAACTGGAAGCTCGACCCGGTGATCGCGGCCGAGGCTTTCGCGGCGGTCAATGCGGCCAACGCGAAGAAGATCGACTTCGCCGCGCCGAAGCCACCGGCGGCGGCGAAGAAGGCGGCCAAACCCGCGGCCAAGGCGCAGTAAGGAGCACGGACCATGACCACCCTCAAGACACTTCTTCCTTTGCTGGCAGGCTTGCTCATGACGGCCGGCTTCCACGCGCCGGCGGCCGCCTGGGCCAGCGCCAACCGCTTCGGCGGCCACGCCTCGGGCGGCTGGGGCGGCGCCGAGCACACCAATCGCTGGGGCGGAAGCACCGAGCACAGCTGGGACGGTGCCACCAGCCATACCAACATGTACGGCGGCACCACCACCGGCGTGGCCGGCTACGGCGCCGTGCACACCACCGCAGGCGGCTACAGCACCTACCGCCCGCCGGCCTACGGCTATGCAGGCTACGCGCCCTATCACGCACCGGTGGCGGTGCCCTACTACCACGCGGGCTGCTACGACTGCGCGGGTGCCGTGGCCGCCGGCGCAGTCGTCGGGGTGGCCGCCGGTGCGGCGGTCGCGAGCGCCAACCGCGCGGTCTATCCCATGGGCGTCAGCTATGCGCGGGTGCCCGATGGCGCGGTGATGGTCAACCGTTACGGCGTCGATTACTACCAGGTCGGAGACAGTTGGTTCCGGCCCTTCTACGGCGCCAACGGCGTCTACTACACCGTCGTTGGCGCGCCGTGAGCGCGCACCGCCGGGTCCAGGTCAACGCGCTTCGACGAAGCCGATCAGGCCTGGGGCCATCGATGCCTATCGCGAGGTCTCGCCGTTCGCGCTGGCATGGGTCTGCTTCCGACTGGGCGTCCTGTGGGGCGAACTGGCGCCCGAGGCACAGCCAGGGCGCGCAGGCCGGTGGTACCGCCAGGCCATCGACCATGTGCCCGGCTACGTGAAGGCGCGCATCCACCTGTCCGAGTTGCTGGCCGACGAGGCGCGCTACCTGGAGGCCCGCGAACTGCTGCTCCCCGCCCTCGCCAGTGGGGATCCGGAGGTCGACCGGCGCCTTGCCGATGTGGCGACCGGCCTCGGGCATGCGAACGAGGCAGAGGAGCATCTGCAGCGCGCGCGCGGCGGTTTCGAACGCCTGGTCGACCTGCATCCTCTTGCCTTTGCCGACCACGCGGCGGAGTTCTATTTGGGCAGCGGCGACGATGCGCCCAGGGCCTTCGAACTGGCGAAGATGGATCTTGCCAATCTGCCGACGCTCAAGGCGTTCGAAAGCGCTCATGCGGCCGCCATCGCCGCGGCCGATGCGTCGGCGGCGCAGCGCATCCTTGCCTTGGCGCGTGAGCGCTGGGCGGCGACGCCTGCCTTCCGGTATTCTCCGCTGGCCGCCGTCGCATCTAATCACAAAGAAGGCTGCGATGCCGATCGATCGTAGGAGCTTCCTGGTGGGGACGACGCTGTCGGGAACGGCTGCGACCTTTGCGCTCGCGGGTGTTTCTCCCGACCGTCTGTTCGCCGCAGCGCCTTCGCTCGAGGCCGCGGCCCCGGCCGATGGCGCTGCCGATCCCGTTGCCCTAAAGATCCATGGCTTGGGTCCCGGAGGGCGAGCTGGATGGAAGCGTCTGGATCGGCCTCAATCAGCAATGGCGAACCACCTGGCGATAACCGGATCCACCGATCACAAGGAGTCCTCGACATGCTCTCGCCGACTGAATGGATCGACATGAGACACCTGCTTGTCATGGCTATGGGCCTGTGTGCCGGGCTGCCGGCGCAGGCCGAGATGAGCGCCGAGGACCTCGCCAAGCTGGCGCAGAACCCGGTCGGCAATCTCATCAGCGTACCGTTCCAGAACAACACCAATCTCAACTATGGGCCGGAAAAGGGAACCCAGAACATCCTGAACATCCAGCCGGTGATACCGATCTCGATCGACAAGGACTGGAACATCATCACCCGCACGATCCTGCCGGTCATCTCAATGCCGGCACTCGGCCCGGGCATCGGCAGCACCAGCGGCATCGGCGACACGGTGCTGACCGCGTTCCTGTCGCCGGCGAACCCGGGCAAGTGGATCTGGGGCGCCGGGCCGGTGGTCCAGATCCCGACCAACAGCAATTCGGAGCTGGGCAACAAGAACTGGGGCCTGGGCCCATCCGCCGTCGTGCTGCACCTCGACCACGGCAGCCCGTGGGTGTACGGCGCACTGTTCAACAACATCTGGTCGGTGAGCAGCAGCAAGCAGGG
>NZ_JBFUIU010000839.1:0-3766 GCF_056401695.1 Variovorax sp. P4_D9 | reverse complement strand
GGGGAAGGCGTAGGGGAAGGCGTAGGGGAAGGCGTAGGGGAAGGCGTAGGGGAAGGGACAGCAGCGGCGACTGTTGACTGGGCGCTGGAGCCTCCGCCGCCGCAGGCCGTGAGCGTTGCACTTCCGGATGCCATGCTGATAAGCGCAAGCGCGCCCATACTGCGCAACAGGCCGCGGCGCTCGTGCTGTATCGCAAGTGCCGCATTATCGGAGGGTTCGTTCATGTAGGTGCTCCACTGCCCTCGGCCGTTGATCGTGAAACACCTCGGTCTGCGCGCTGCACGATGTCGTCGTCGGCACTCTGGCAGGTCGGTGCTTGCATGGAATTTTGCTGGGAAAGAGCGAGAGGCTGTCGAATCCGACRGCGAGGCGGTGTCGGCATTGAGTCAGCTGTGGAGTAGGAGCGCTCCGACGTCGGAATCGGAGCAAGGCCCATGTCTTGGGAAGGTGGTCGTATCTAGCCTTTTCCGCAGCCGCCAATGTTTAGAGCGGAAAGGAGTCGATCATGCGAACCATTTATCGGTCCGTGCTGAGCGTCGCCATCGTCGTGCTGGCGAGCTTCGCGCTCGTCGGTTGCACGACGACGCGACCTGGAGACAGCTCGAGCACTGCGTCGTCGCGCGCGTCCATGGACGCTCAGGTGGAGGCTACGTTGTCCAAGCTGTACGCCAGCGTGCCGGGTTCGCGCGAGATGGTGGCGAAGGCCAACGGAGTGCTCGTGTTTCCCGCCGTGGTTGGCGCAAGCCTTGGCGTAGGTGCGGAATACGGTCGCGGTGCACTGCGCGTGGGCGGGCGTATCGAGTCGTATTACAGCACCACTGCGGGCTCGATCGGCATCCAGGCGGGCGCGCAATCCAAGGCGGTTATCTATGTCTTCAATTCGAAGGAAGCGCTGGACAAGTTTCGCAACAGCAGCGGCTGGACGGCGGGTGCTGATGCCACCGTCGCGGTCGCGACCCTGGGCGCCACCGGCAACATTGACACCAACACGATCCAACAGCCTGTGGTCGGATTTGTGCTGACCAATGTGGGGCTGGAGGCGGGGGTCTCCCTGCAAGGAGCCAAGATCAGCAAGATCCAGCTTTGACGGCCGCGATATCAATTTGACCGGCGCAGCCTCGCTACAGCGACAGCAGCCGGTGCAGGAAGGAGCGGTAGCGTCGCAGGGCCACTCGCAGATCCTCGGTCGAGCTCGAGTCCGCTTGCGTCACCTGCGCCTCGAGGCGGCTGCGCTCCCCGGTGAAGGTTTCGCTCAGGCTGCRCAGCACCTGGTGCACCAGTTCATCGGCCTTGTGCACGCCTGCCGAGGGTCGTCGACAARGCCGATCTGCACGGCGTCCCAGCCGCGGCGGAAATTCTCCGCAACGTCGGTCGGGAAGAGCGGCTCGAGGTCCTCGCGGTCGCTCCGCTGGGCCTCGGCCCGCTCATCGCKCCCGATGCCGGCCTGCTCGACGGCGCGACCCGCAGCAGGCTCGACCGCACGTTCGGCGACCCGGCTGTCGGTCCGGGCGTCCGCGACGGTCCGCTCGATGATGGGCGGGTCGTCTTCCAGGTAGGCGCCCCGGTCGGCCAGYCGGKKCGCGCCAATAGGCGTCGTCCGCACATCGTCYGGGGCGACGGATCTCGCTGCGTGCGGAGCTTCGGCGAGCGTCGCTGTTTCCGCTTCGGCCTCCCTGGCCTGACGGCGCTTGGAATCGAAAATCATGATCGCACCTCYATCGGCCGGGCCGGCCGGATCGACGGCTGRGGCCTTGCTTCCGGCCGCAGCCCACGCACWTCAAGCAACTCATCGAAAAGCGCGCGGTAATGCACCACGGCCTTGCGCAGCTCTTCGGTCCCAACCTCGCCGCGGAGAYTGCGCCCGCGGATGTCCTGCGCCGCGCGGTARTTGCTCACCACGGCCGGGTGATCGACCGAAATGTCCGCCGCCCGGTGCTCGAAATCCGCCATTGGATAGCCACGCTTGGCCAGCAGCTCGCGCACCRGCGCATCGGCCTGGTCCACTCGACGGTCGTATTCCGGGCCGAAACGCGCCAGGGGAGTTTTGAGCGTGGGAGAGGGCCTACAGCGCGATTGCGGCCGCTCCCCGACGGGCAAGAGGATTCATCCCCGGCTTTGTGGCGCGTTTGCGACCCACGGTGGGTTTCACTTATTTACGCATCCAACGGCGCCTCCGCTGCGTACAACACTCGGGCACTCATTCAAGCGCCCGATCGCCCAGCCATTCCTAGCCAAACAACCAGTAGAGGTGATTTTCATGAGACTCTCGAGGACGTCCATTCAAGTTGGTGTGCTCGCCACTTGTGCGATTGCCACCGCCAGCGCTTTCGCATCCAGTCACCGTGAGGCACCCTCGATCGCAGGCATGCCGAAGGTCGATGCGACCGACTTCTACATGTTTCGAAGCTATGAGGCCGGCCGCGCTGGCTTCGTGACGCTAATCGCCAACTACCAGCCGGACCAGAGCCCCTACGGTGGACCAAACTACTTCTCGATGGATCCGAACGCGCTCTACGAAATCCATCTGGACACGGACGGCGACGCGGTCGAGGACATCACCTTCCGCTTCAAGTTCAGCAACACGCTGCGCGACATCCAGTTGCCGATCGCCGACAAGAAAGTTTCCATTCCACTGGTGCAGGCCGGAGCCATCTCGGCGCCGAACCAGGCGACGAGCAACCTGCGCGAGACCTACACGTTGGACATGGTGCGTGGCGATCGCCGCACGGGCCCGGTCGAGCCGGTCTCGATGGCCGGCGGCGGCACGGTGTTCGACAAGCCGACGGACAACATCGGCGACAAGACATTCGGCGGCCCGACCGGCTATGCGGCCTATGCGAATCAGCACCTCTATGCGGTCAACATTCCGGGCTGCGCGACGCCCGGCCGCCTGTTCGTCGGCCAGCGCAAGGACCCGTTTGCCGTCGCGCTAGGCCAGGTGTTCGATCTGATCAATCTCAATCCGCTCGGTTCGACCAGCGCCAATCCGGACGCGCTCGCCAACAAGAACGTGACCACGATGGCGCTGGAAGTTCCGATCGCCTGCATCACCACAGCGGCCAGCCCCATCGTCGGCGGATGGACCACCGCCAGTGTGCGCCAGGGCCGGCTCATTGCCAGCCCGCCGAAGAGCGGCCATGGCACGACAACGCTGAACGGCGGTCCGTGGGCACAGGTCTCGCGCCTGGGCATGCCACTTGTCAACGAGGTCGTGATCGGACTGAAAGACAAGGACAAGTTCAACAGCTCCAAGCCGAAGGACGACGGCCAGTTTGCTGACTACGTCACCAATCCGACACTGCCGGCCCTGATCCAGACCCTGTTCCCGAGCGCCACTGCGCCGACCAACTTCCCGCGTACCGACCTGGTGGCTGCTTTCCTCACTGGCGTGGAGGGCGTCAACAAGCCCGCCAATGGCAAGCCTTCAGAGATGCTGCGGCTCAACACCTCGGTAACGCCGACGCCCAAGGCCCAGCAGAACAGTCTGGGCGTGCTGGCCGGGGACACCGCAGGCTTCCCCAACGGCCGCCGACCCGGTGACGACGTGGTGGATGCCGAACTGCGCGTCGCGATGGGCTCGCTCTGCGTGGCCACTGGCGCGACCGATACGTTGAAAGTCGGCTGCAAGCCGGGCGATGCGCCCGCGGGCGGTGCGGCGTTGACCGATGGCGCGCTACAGAGCCCGGCGCAGTTCCCGGATGCATTTCCCTACCTTAACACGCCCCTCCCGGGCGCGCAGTAAGGAGCACGACATGAACCGCATGAT
>NZ_JBFUIU010000838.1:0-3767 GCF_056401695.1 Variovorax sp. P4_D9 | reverse complement strand
GCCTCGCGGATCCGGCGGAACGGTTCCAGGCCCTTTTCCAGGTCGGGCAGGCTGATCAGGTGGCCACCGCTGGCGGGTGCATAGATGTCGAAGGGCCAGATCTTCATGGCCTTGTAGCCTTCGTCCAGCAGGCTGCCGGCGAGGGCGCCGGCATCGCGCATGAAGGCAACCTGGTCGTCGTAAGGCCCTTGGGACTGGTCGTCCGCGCCGATGTCGCGACGCTTGCCGGTGGTGTTGAAGGCGTAGCCCGCACAGGTGTTGTAGACCGGCACGCTCAGGCGCGCAGCGCCGCCCAGCGCCTCGTGGACGGGCACGCCCTGGCGCTGGCCAGCGAGGTCCCACAACGCGATGTCGACGGCACTGGCCGAGCGCACTTCGACACCCGAGCTGTTGTAGCCGACGTAAGGCGTGAGCAGGTGGCGTGAGATGCCTTCGATGTGCCGCGCGTCACGCCCCAGCAGCCACGGGGCGAGTTCGTCATGCAGGCAGGTCTCCACCGAAGCTGCCCCGCGAAAGGTCTCCCCCAACCCGACGAGGCCATCGTGCGTTTCCAGCTCGAGCCAGATCAGGCTGGGCCGCTCCGGCAGACGGTAAGTGCGAAGACAGCGGATGGTTGACATGATTGACAGCTTTTTATATCTTCAGAGAGAAACTTGGAAATTCATCGAGTGAATTTGGCCTGGAGTGGATTGTCCGCACCCAAGAGCTCACGCTTCTCGCCGATTACCCTGTAAAGAGCTGTTATATGCAAGCACCCGTTACAGACGCCACAGACCTGGCCGCGCACGCACACAGGGCGGACCGGTTGTTGGGCGACAAGGTCTACGAGGACCTGATGCAACTGCTCGGCACGCCGGGCTTCGAGCCGCGCGCACGCCTGCCCGGTGAAACGGCCCTATCACAACGCCTTGGCGTGTCGCGCCCGGTGCTGCGCCAGGCGCTGGCGCGCCTTCGCGAAGAGGGGCGCATCTACGCGCGCAAGGGCTCGGGCACTTTCGTCACGGATGCGCTGCCTCAGGCCAAGCCCATCTCGCTCAGCACGTTGGAGAACATCGCCGACATCCGCGCCTTTCTGGAATTCCGGTGCTTCATGGAAGGCGAAGCCGCCGCCCGCGCGGCGCTGGCGCGCACCACCGATCAGATGCACCACATCCGCCTGTGCCGCGAGCGCTTCGAGCAGGCCCTTGCAAATGGAAGCGATGCCGTGGAAGAAGACATCGCCTTCCACGACGCGGTGGCCCAAGCCTGCGACAACCGCTTCTTCGGCATGACGATGACTGCCCTGGCGCCGCAGACCCGCTTCAGTATCGGACTCTCACGCAGCCTCGCGGGGCGGCCGCAAGGCCAGCGACGGGCCGGCGTGTGTCAGGAGCACGCGGCCGTGGAACAAGCCATCGAGCGGCAGGACGCCGCCGCCGCGCGGCAGGCCATGGAGGCGCACCTGCGCGGGGGCATTGCGCGGCTGTTCGGCCACTGATTCCCGATGGGCCTCCTCCCCTGGCAGCAGCAGCAGCGAGAAGTAGCGCACTGAAACGCGCTTCGGTGAGCCGGTCCTGGGCGATGGCGCTGCCGATGCAGGCGGTTTCATTTTCCAGTCCAGGTTGCTGTGTCAGGCGATCAGCTTGACCACGCTGTGGTAGCTGTTCGGCATGAGCCGCGACAGCCAGAACAGCGGCGCGGATTGGTTGCCGGTGACCACGCGCTTCTTGCCGCGCCGCACGCCGTTGAGGATCGCGGCGGCGCAGTCCTCGGGCGGCGTCGTGAGCAACTTGTCGCCGAGCGCCGAAAAGCGGGCCTCTTGTTCCCCGGAAAGCTTGCAGCGCCGGCCAGCGCGCTCGATGTTGGTCTTGATCCCGCCCGGGTGCACGCTGAGCGCACGAACGCCGGTCCCTTCGAGCTCGCGCCACAGGCACTCGGTGAGACCGCGCACGCCGAACTTGGAGATGTTGTAGGCGCTCTGCGCGGGAAAGCCGACCAGGCCGAACACGCTCGAGATATTGATGATGCAACCTTCGCGTTGCGCCAGCATCATCGGCAGGAACGCCTTGCTGCCGTAGATGACGCCCCACAGGTTGATGCCGAGCTGCCACTCGATCTCGTCGATGTCCATGTGCTCGAAGGTGCCGACCATGGTGACGCCGGCGTTGTTGAAGACGAAGTGCGCAGTGCCGAAATCGCGACGCACATCATCGGCATGGTCGAAGACTGCTTCCCGCGAGGCCACGTCAAGAGCGTAGCCGCGAGACTGGGTGCCGGGCGGCAACTGCCGCATCGTCTGAGAAAGTCCGGCAGCGTCGATGTCCGACAGCGCCAAGCGTGCGCCAGCCGCGCCGAGTTGCAGCGCCAATGCGCGGCCGATGCCGGAGCCTGCGCCGGTGACGACGGCGACCTTGTCCTTGAACGAGTAGTTCACGAGAAAATCCTTTGATGGCTTGGGAGGCCGTGCTTTAGACGGCCACGTGCTTGTGCAGGAAGGCGRGTTGCGCCTGGACGTTCTTGTCGAGGTAGTCGCCGTAGTACGGTTGGAAGTGATCGGAAGCATGCAGCGTGAACTCGGCGTTCGGCATGCGGTTCGCAGCCTTGCGCGCGACGGCGGCCGAAACGATGGTGTCGTTCGACCCGGCGATCACGAGCGTGGGAACCCGAACCTTGCTTGCGAGCCGGATCGGGTTGTAGTGGGGGATCTTCAGCAGCACGCGCGCCAGCACCTTGTTCTCCCACGGCACGTTGGCGATCGCCTTCAGCTCCTCCATGCCGCCCAAGGCCTCGGCGCCGGTCAGTGCGGCGTGTTCGCCGGGCCGACCCACGACGGGCAGGTAGTGCGGCTTGCCGACCAGGTCGCCGATGACGTCCTTCAACCCCGCACAGGTCAGCCGCAGGATTACCATCGGGCTGAGCGCAGTGATCGCGGCCCAACCGCTCATCAGCGGATGGCCTGCAATGACTGCTGCAACGCGATGCCCGCGCGCGGCCATGCAGACCACGTGGCCGCCGGACAGCGAAGTGCCCCACAGCACCACGCGCTGGGCATCGACGGTCTCGAGCGCCCTGACATGACGGATGGCGGCGTCCCAGTCCTTCAGGTGCCGGCTGGGATCCACCCAGTGGCGCGGCTGCCCCTCGCTGTCACCGAAATTGCGGTAGTCGAATAGGAAGACGGCGTAGCCAGCCTCCACGAAACGTTCGGCGTGTGGAAGCAGCATTGCGCGGAGGCCGGCAAAACCATGCGCCATCACGATGACGGGCGGACGCTCGCCATGGCTGGGCATCAGCAGCGTGCCTGCGCAGCGCAGGCCCTGACTCGCGAACGATGACTCGATGGATTTCATGTGCGCCTGCTTCAGGCTGCTGCAGGGCGCAGCGTGCCGCTCGGCGATCCGCCGCGAAACTCGAGTGCCAAATCCTCCACAGGGTCCTTCATCAGCATCACGTGGTCTTTCTCCGGGTTGTGCAGCACCCGCCACGGCAGCGCGCGCCCCTGCCGCGGCACCATCGCCTCGCCGCGCCGCGCGTAGCCCGACTGGAGCGATGCCACGATGGTTTCGCCCAGCATCTCCCCCTCGGGTGCGCGCGCCGTCACGACGTCGGCCCCGTTGCGGTCCATGTGGTTGAGTAGGCGGCAGAAGTAGCTCGACGCCATGTCCACCTTGAGCGTCCAGGGTGCGTTGATGTAGCCGAAGAGCCATGCCATGTTCGGTATATCCTGCAGCATCACGCCCTTGTAGGTCATCAATTCGTTCACGGCGCGCTTGCGGCCGTCCACGCGC
>NZ_JBFUIU010000837.1:0-3770 GCF_056401695.1 Variovorax sp. P4_D9 | reverse complement strand
CCTGACTGGCCGCAGCGCCGATGCCCGCCGCGAACGACGCTGGCACTTGGTCGTGCCGGCCTTGTTCGGTGCGCTCGGCTTCGTCATCGCCGCTTCATTCGTGCACAACACCGTCGTTTCCGTCGCGGCGCTCTCTCTGGCTGCTGCGGGTGTGCTGACCTGTGCACCGCTCTTTTGGTCGCTGCCGACTTCATTCCTTTCCGGTGCGGCCGCTGCCGTAGGCATTGCTGCGATCAATTCGGTGGGCAATCTGGCCGGCTTTGTGAGTCCCTATCTGATCGGCTTCCTGAAGGACGCAACGCAGAGCACTCAGAGCGGCATGTATGTGCTGGCTGGCATGTTGGTGGTCGGCGCCATCGCGGTGCTGAGGACGCCGGCCAAATTGGTCAATCGTTGAGGAGAGAGAGAACATGAGCAATATCGGAGTCATCGGTCTTGGCGCCATGGGCTCGGGCATGGCGAAGTCGCTGCGGCGTGCAGGGCATACTGTCCATGTGTGCGATGCACGGCTGGGTGCAGCCGAGGCATTCGCCCGGGAAGGCGGTGTCGCGTGTGCCTCCCCCGCCGAGGTGGGCCGGGCCTGCGCGGTGGTGGTGTCGGTGGTCGTCAACGCGCAGCAGACAGAGACCGTGCTGTTTGGCCCCGATGGCGCTGCCACGGCGATGGCAGCCGGCAGCCTGTTCGTGATGTGCTCCACGGTGGACCCCAATGTTTCGATTGCCTTTCAAGGCCGACTCGAAGCCCTCGGTTTGCACTATCTGGATGCGCCGATCTCCGGCGGCGCCGCCAAGGCGGCCTCCGGTGACATGACGATGATGACGTCCGGAAAGCCCGCTGCCTACGCTTGCTGCGAGGGCCTGCTGGAAGCGATGGCCGCCAATGTCTACAGGCTGGGCGACACGGCGGGCAACGGCAGCAAGGTCAAGATCATCAACCAGTTGCTAGCCGGTGTGCACATCGCCGCGGCGGCCGAAGCCATGGCTCTTGGCCTGCGCGAAGGCGTGAATGCCGCGGCCCTGTACGAGGTCATCACGAACAGCGCAGGCAACAGCTGGATGTTCGAGAACCGGATGGCCCACGTGCTGAAGGCCGATTACACGCCGCTGTCGGCGGTCGACATCTTCGTCAAGGACCTCGGGCTGGTGCTCGACACCGCGCGCGCCAGCAAATTCCCGCTACCGCTCGCGAGCACCGCGCACCAGATGTTCATGCAGGCGTCGACCGCCGGCTATGCGAAGGAAGACGACTCTGCGGTCATCAAGATCTTCCCCGGTATCGAACTCCCGAAGGCCGACCAATGAGCGCCGTGCAACCTCTGCTCGGCTGCATCGCCGACGATTTCACCGGCGCCACCGACCTCGCCAACAACCTGGTGCGCGGCGGCATGCGCACTGTACAGATCATCGGCGTGCCCGAGGACGAAGCGGTAGCGGTCGATGCCGATGCGATCGTGGTCGCGCTCAAGTCGCGCACCATCGCCCCGGCCGATGCGGTGGCGCAATCGCTGGCCGCGTTGCGTTGGCTGCGGGCTCAGGGCGTGCAGCAGGTCTACTTCAAGTACTGCTCGACCTTCGACTCCACGCCCCAGGGCAACATCGGTCCCGTCACCGACGCGCTGCTCGACGCGCTGTCCGATCTGCCGCAGAGCGGCCTCACCATTGCCTGCCCGGCGTTTCCGGAGAACCAGCGCACGATCTTCAAGGGCCATCTGTTCGTCGGCGACCAGTTGCTCAGCGACAGCGGCATGCGCCACCATCCGCTGACGCCGATGACGGATGCCAACCTGGTGCGCGTGCTTCAGTTGCAGACGAAGCACAAGGTCGGCCTGGTGGCCTATGACGTGGTCGCGCAGGGTGCGCGCGCCATTCGCGAGCGCTTCGCGGTGCTGCAGGCCGAAGGTGTTCGGATCGCGGTCGTCGATGCGGTCTCGAACGCGGACCTGATGCACATCGGCGCGGCGCTGCAAGGCATGCCGCTGGTGACCGCCGGTTCCGGCGTGGCGATTGGCCTGCCGCAGAACTGGCCTGCCATCGAGCAGGGTGAGGCGGGCGCAAGAGCCGACACGCTGCCACCGGCAACGGGTCTTCGTGCGGTTGTGTCGGGGAGCTGCTCGCAGGCGACGAACGCGCAGGTGCTGCACTTCAAACGCAGTGGACGGCCGAGCTTTGCGGTCGACCCGCTGGCGATTTCTGCCGGCGATGACGTGGTCGGCGAGGCTTTGGCTTGGGCCGCTCAGCATGTGTCCGATGGGCCGGTGCTGATGTATGCCACCGCCGAGTCGGCGGCGGTCAAGGATGTGCAGGCGCAACTTGGCGTCGCCCGGGCCGGCGAGATGGTCGAACAGGCGCTGTCGAGCATCGCACTCGGCCTGGTCGAGCGCGGCGTGCGGCAGTTGGTTGTGGCCGGCGGCGAGACCTCGGGCGCCGTGGTGCGCGAACTCGACGTCCGCCAAATGAGCATCGGCCCGCAGATCGACCCAGGCGTGCCGTGGACGGCCGTGCAGTCGCCGGCTTGCGCCGGCGAGACGCTGCATGTGGCGCTGAAGTCCGGCAACTTCGGAACCACGGATTTCTTCACGAAGGCCTTCGATCAGTTGGAGGCGGCATGATCAGCGCCCTGCGCGAGGAAATCTGCCGCGTCGGCGCGTCGCTGTTCGCCCGCGGATACGTGCGCGCCACGGCGGGCAACATCAGTGTGCGCACCGACAGCGGCTTCCTGATCACRCCGACCGACGCCTGCCTCGGCGGCCTCGACCCGGCGCGATTGGCGGAGGTGAACCACGAAGGCGTGCAGACAGGCGGCGACCGTGCATCCAAGACGCTGGCGCTGCATCGCCGCATCTATGCGGCCGACCCCGAGGCGCGCTGCGTGATCCACACCCACTCGACCCATCTGGTTGCATTGACGCTCGCCGGCGTCAGCAATGCGGATGACGTCGTCCCGCCCATCACGCCGTACTTCGTGATGAAGGTCGGCCACGTCCCGCTGATTCCCTACCACCGGCCGGGCGACCCGGCGATGGGTGACGAGGTGGCCCGGCGCATCGAGCACATGCGCACGGCGGGCACGCCGATCCGCGCCGTGATGATGGAGCGGCTCGGTCCCAACGTGTGGCACTCCGATCCGGCGCAGGCCAGCGCGGTGCTCGAGGAACTCGAGGAGACCGCGCGGCTTTGGCTGATGACTCGCCCCACCCCCCTGACAGCGGCACAGATCGATGAATTGCGCAGCCATTTCGGCGCGAAGTGGTGAGCGCGCCTCTGTCCCAAGCTTGAGGAGAACGACGAGATGACATCCATGAATTTCTGGCTGAGGCGGCTCGCACGACTGGGCTGTGGCTTGTTGCTGGGGCTGACGGCGCTGAGCAGCTACGCCGCCGACTTCCCCAAGCCTCGCGAGGGGCATTGGGTGACTCGGGACTTCCGCTTCGCCAGCGGCGAGGTGTTGCCCGAACTGCGTCTGTCCTACACGACGGTGGGCGATCCGAGCGGCTTGCCCGTGTTGATCATGCACGGCACCACCGGGTCTGCAGGCAGCTTGCTCACGCCTGATTTCGCTGGCGAGCTCTTCGGGCCGGGCCAGCCCCTTGACGCGGCAAAGCACTTCATCATCCTGCCCGACGCCATCGGTACCGGTGCGTCGTCCTAGCCCTCCGATGGACTGCGGACCGCGTTTCCGAACTACAACTACGACGACATGGTGACGGCTCAGTATCGGCTGCTCATAGAACACCTCGGCGTGCGGCATCTGAGGCTGGTACTGGGCAACTC
>NZ_JBFUIU010000836.1:0-3776 GCF_056401695.1 Variovorax sp. P4_D9 | reverse complement strand
GCACCGGGCCCTGGCCCGCGCCGCCGCCCTGACCACCAAGGAGCCCGCATGAGCGCAGCGCCGGGCCGTTCCCAAGCAAGCTCGCACCGCAGTGCGAAGCATGGAGGTACTCCAATGACCGTCCTGCACCCCGAGGCGCGCGACCGCCTCTACGCCGAATGCGCCCGCGCCATCAGCGAGGCTGGCCCCGAGCGAGAATCGCTGTTCCTCGCCCGGCTCGCACTGCTGCTGTTCGAGCAGGTCGGCGACGAAGCCCGCTGCCGCGACGCGCTCGCGCAGGCGATGGACGACCTGCCCGTGCCGTCCCTGTCGGCATGACGGGCCCCCACCCTCGTCATTTCGTGTATTCGCTGCCCCCCGAGGGGGCGCCGACCGCCTTGGGGCGGCCCGGCGCCGGTCGGAACCCGTACATTCCAGTCACACAAAAACCAGGAGACTTATAGATGGATCGCAGAACCCTGCTCACCACCCTCGCTGCCACCGCGGCCGCCGCTGCAGCACCGTGGGCGCGCGCCCAGGGCGCCTATCCCGACCAACTGATCAAGTGGGTGGTGCCGTACCCGGCCGGCGGCGGCACCGACGTCATCGCGCGCACCCTGGCCGAGGCCATGCGCCAGACGCTGGGCCAGCAGATCGTGATCGACAACCGCCCCGGCGCCTCTACTAACATCGGAGCCGAACTGGTCGCCAAGTCCAAGCCCGACGGCTACACGATCATGTCGGCCGACAACGCGCTGCTGGCCTTCAACGAGCACCTGTTCAGCAAGCTGCCCTTCAACCCCGAAAAGGATTTCAGCTACATCGGCGCGATCGGCAAGTTTCCGCTGGCGCTGGTGGTGCATCCGGACTTTCCGGCCCAGGACTTCAAGGCCTTCCTGGCCTACGTGAAGGCCAATCCGGGCAAGGTCAACTACGCCTCGCCCGGCAACGGCTCGCCACACCACCTGGCGATGGAGATGTTCAAGGTCCGCACCGGCACCTTCATCACCCATATCCCGTACCGCGGCGCGGCGCCGGCGATGGCCGACGTGATGGGCGGCCAGGTGCCGGCGATGTTCCTCGACTTGGCTTCGGGCCTGTCGATCATGCAGGGTAAGAAGGTGCGCGTGCTGGCGATCGGCTCCGGCAGCCGTTCGAAGCTGCTGCCCGACGTTCCGACGCTGGCGGAAGTCGGCGTCCTGAATTCCGAGGTGTTCGCCTTTCAGGGCGTCGTCGGACCGGCCGGCATCCCGGCGCCGATCGTCGCCCGGCTCAATGGCGACCTCAACCGCGCCTTCGGCACGCCGGCGGTGCAGAAACGCTTCAACGACTTCGGCATGGAGGCGATGCCCGGTACGCCACAGCAGTTCGCGGCCCTGTCGCGCGCCGAATCCCAGCGCTGGGGCCCGATCATCAAGACCGCCGGAATCAAGCTCGACTGACCGGACTCAGGGCTTCGCGAAGGCCTTACGCGAGCCGTCCTCGAAGACTTCCTCGTCGCGCTCGAGCTTGCCGCTGGCGTCCCACACGCGTTCGCGCGTGATGCGGCCCTTGCCGTCGTAGACCGATTCGGCGATCAGCAGGCCGTTGTCGCCGAAGCGCTGGTGGGTGCCGATCGGAATCTGGCGCAGGCGCTCGATGGCCAGGTAGCGGCCGACGGCGGCCTTCTGGCCGTTGTCGTGGAATTCGATGATCTCGATCTGGCGCGGGTTGCCGCCCACGCCGTAGGTCGACTTGCTGCGCGGTTGGCCGTTCTGGTAGTAGCTCTCGTCGCTCAGCGGCTCGCCCGCGGCGTTCCACCGCTGCTCGCGCACCAGCGTGCCCCTCTCCGAAAATTCCTGCTCGCGCTGCTTGATCGCGCCGCGCTCGCCGAGCAGCGAGACCACTTCGCGGCGCTTGATGCCTTCGGACGAAAAGCGCCTTTCGATGCGCTGGTTGCCTGTCACCTCGTCCTGCGCGGCGGGCTTGCCGTTGTCGTACAGGTCTTCGCTGCGCACCCGCTTGCCGGCCACGTACGACAGCCGCGAGCGCAGTGTTCCCTTGGCATCGAACAACTCGACATTCGAAGGGCCGCCGACAAAGCCACAGAGTCGCGCATCGTCGACCACCGGCGCCAGCACCGGCTTGTCGCCGCATCGCAGCATCGACAGTTGTCCGCGTTCGGTGAACTCGACCGAGGCGCGCTCGCCGGCCGCGTCGGCGAAGTAGGTGAGCCGACGCAGGGGGCCGTCCGGATAGAAGGTGCGCACCAGGCCCATCTCGTGGCCGTCCTGGTAGCTGGCGTCGCGCAGGACCTGGCCGGTGGGCGAGAACTCGCGGGCCCGGCCTTCCATGTTGCCGCGGGCGTTCAGGCTGTGTTCCTTCACGAGCTTGCCGTCCTCGTAGAGGCGCACCAGGCCCATGAAGGTTCCGCTCTGGATCTGCTGTTCGCGCAGCAGCACGCCGCTGTCCCGGTCCTTGCAGCGCATCACGCCGGTCTTGCCGGCGGTGCTCCTGCCGTTGGCCGGATTCACGGCCTGGCCATTGAGTTCGCAATCCTGCACCGCGTGCGCGGCGCCGCAGGCGAGCAGCAGCGCGGCCGCCGCCCCGGCGACGCGCGGGCGCATCGACCTCCGGGTGGGCGCCGCAGGATGGTTCATGCGTTGTAGACGGTGTCGAGCGAGCGGAAGCCCTTGGCCTCGATCGGGTTGCCGAAGGGGTCGCAGAAGAACATGGTCCATTGCTCGCCGGGCTGGCCCTCGAAGCGCACCTGCGGCTTCAGCACGAAATCCATGCCCGACGCCTCAAGCCGTGCCGCGAGCGCTTGCCAGTCCGGCAACTCGAGCACGATGCCGAAGTGCGGCATCGGCACTATCACGTCCCCCACGCGGCCGGTGCGCGAGGTGGCGAAGGGCTCGCCGAGGTGGAGCGAAATCTGGTGGCCGAAGAAATCGAAGTCGACCCAGGTGTCGGTGCTGCGGCCTTCCGCGCAGCCCAGCACGCCGCCGTAGAAGCGCCGGGCTTCATCGAGGTTGCGGACATTGAAGGCGAGATGGAAAATGGACATGTGACTTTCTGTGTCTAATGGGTCATTGTCCACAAGCCGGGGCGCCCTGGCGAGTGCCGGATGCCTTTTGTTTTGGCGGCCCAAAAGCCCGGACGCTTGGAGTAAGCTGCCCGGACAAGAACCACATACCGGAGCACTTCCATGAGCGACGCCACCACGCCCTTCGCCTTCAGTCAGTTCGTTCCGGGCTTCGACTTCCTGAAAAGCCTGGCCGGTGGCAGCGCATCGCCAAGCGCCGTACCCGGCCTGCCGAGCCTGTCGAGCTGGGTGGCGCCGACGCTGAGCATCGAGGAGGTCGACAAGCGCATCCAGGAGCTCAAGACCGTGCAGTACTGGCTCGAGCAGAACGGCCACGCGCTGAAGGCGACGATCCAGGCGCTCGAAGTGCAGAAGATGACGCTGTCGACCTTGCGCGGCATGAACGTCCGCATGGAAGACCTGGCCAGCGCCTTCACGCGGCAGGTCGCGCCAACGCCCGCGCCGGCACCCGCGTTCCATGCCGAGGCCCCCGCCGCCGCGCCTGAACCCGAGGCGCAGCCGGAGGCCGAGGAGGCGCCGGCGCCGAAACGGGCCAAGGCCGCGGACGCGCCGGACGCGGCCGGCGTGGTCGATCCCCTGCAGTGGTGGGGCGCGCTCACGCAGCAGTTCCAGCAGATCGCCAGTTCGGCCTTGCAGGATGCCTCGCAGCTCAAGGTGCCGGCCATGGCGCAGCCGCTGGTCGACGCGGCCGGCCTGGGCGCGGGCTCGGCAC
>NZ_JBFUIU010000835.1:0-3779 GCF_056401695.1 Variovorax sp. P4_D9 | reverse complement strand
GTCCTCGACTGGGAGCGTGCCTACATCGGCGATCGCCACCGCGACCTCGCCTGGTCGACCGCCCGTGTGATCGGTCACATGGCCGAGGACGGCAAGACCTACTTGATCTGCGGACTGATGCCCATCGAGGAGTTCTACGACCGCTATCAGGAGGCATCGGGCATGGTGATCGATCCGGTCAAGCTGCACTTCTACGAGGTTCTCAATCGCTACCAGCAGGTGACCACGGTGCTCGGAACAGCTTATCGCGTGGTTCGCCTGGGCAAGTCGCACCAGAACATCGTCGTCGCACGGCTGCAGACTGCAGCCTACCTTCTGGCCGAGGAACTGCGCAGTGCGCTCGAGGAGGTGCTCTGATGGCCAACCATGCCGACAACGATTTCCGCGCAGCCGCCAAAGCCTTGATGGATGTGGTCGCCCCCGCGATCGACCCCCAGAACCCACTCGCGCGCCAGCAGCTGAAGCTTGTAGTGGACTGGCTTGAGTTCTACCGCAGCCGTCTGCCCTACAACATGGATCGGGAGCGCCTTGAACTCGCGGTGCAACTCGAGACCGCGCACGAGATTATGAATGCGGCGCCCGCCGATACTGGAACTGCGCTGCAGGCGGCGATCGCCGAAGCCACAGTGGTTCAAGAAAGACTGGGCCCGCGGCCGCCACAGGTGCGCGCGGTGACCGCGCGGCTCGAAGATGAGATCAGCGTTGTAGTCCGACGATCCCGCGAGTTCGACGAAGCGGCCCGGCACGACATCGAAAGGGTGGTGGTCTTGAACACACGCCATCTGCTCGACGCGCAACGCTCCTGGTTCCTGCCTCAGAGCATCGAACCTGAACCTGACGCGATCCTGCCGCTCGACGTGGCGCTGCGAATCCGAACGACCGACCGACCCGATAAATAAGGAATTGACAAATGATTTCCGCACAAGATCTCGAGTACCACACTCCGGTCGATGCCGGCCACACCTGGGCTGAGACCTACTTCTTCCCCATCGCGCTGCCCGAGGAGCATCTGCTCGTTACGGTCTACGTCGTCGTACGTCCAGGTATCGGCGTGATGGTGAACGACGTGACGGTGTACGGCGCGCTGTCCGATACGCGATCGGATCTTCTGTACTTCGACGTGCAGCCGCATTTGCCGGCGCCCAAGCGCTGGTCCGACATCGACTCGCCCACTGGCCTAAAGATCAAGGCCGTCAAGCCGCCGCGCGACTACCGAATTGACTACGTGGGCTACAACGACACCGAGATCCATGTCGACTGGATCGGCATGATGGATCCGTTCGACATCCACGATCCGGCGCACAGCCCGAAGGCCGCGAAGACCGTGGAGAAGCAGCATGCGGGCTCGGGCCTGGGCGCCGCGTGGGGCGGTCATTTCGACATGACGGGCCGCGTCACCGGCACGGTGAAGATCCGCGGGAAAGAGTTCAAGGTCGATTGCGTTGAGCGCATGGACCACAGCTGGGGCCACAGAAACCCGGTCACGATGAACGCGCAGAACTCGATCTCCGCAGCCTTCGACGATGACCTGGCCTTTCACATCATCACGCTGCTGGACATGGACGCGCCCAACGGCAAGGATCACACGCTCGCCCACGGATACGTGCTCGACAAAGGCGAGGTCTACGGCGTCACCGATCTGGAGTTGACCAACACCCGGCTGGGCGTTGCCGTGATTGGCATGGACATGAAGGTGACCGATGTGCGCGGCAAGGTCTTCCACATGCACGCGGTGGCCGATGTGGGTGCGCCTTGGAACGCCTATGCGGCGACCGTGACTTTCACGGCACAGATGAAGTGGCTTCTCGACGGGCGCCAAGGCTATGGCTGCGTCATGGAGACGATGGGTATTCCGGGCATGTCCGTGCGCCGCGGACGCTGGTTTTCGGATCCTCAGCCGGCGATCACCGCGGGCTGATTTCTTACCAATCCTTCGCGAGGAGACCCTCAATGCAGGCTACGCAGATCCTAAAACAAGCTGTGATGGAACAGCCCAACCGCGCCGGCACAATCTATCGTGACAGACGCCGTACGTGGCGCGAGATTGGCGACCGCGTCCCGCGTATGGCTGCCGCACTGCGCCAGATTGGTGTGGAGCCGGGCCAGTGCGTCGCCGCGTTGGCAATGAATTCGGACCGCTATCTCGAACTTTTCTTTGCCATTCCCTGGTGCGGCGCGGCGTTTGCTCCGCTGAATGTGCGCTGGTCAGTCCCCGAGAACACCTTCGCRCTGCGCGATTCCGGCGCCCGCGTCATGTTTGTCGACGACGCCTTTCTCGAACAAGCCAAGGAATTGCAAGCCGGCTCCGATCTGCAACTGATCTACATCGGCGAGGACGCAACGCCGGCCGGCATGTTGAGCTACGAGCAACTGATCGCTGATCACCAGCCGATTCAGGACGCGGATCGCAAGAACGACGATCTCTACATTGTGCTGTACACATCGGGCACGACGCTTCAATCCAAGGGCGTCGCGCTGTCGCACCGCAATGTGGTCTACGTGTCCGTGTGCTTCCTTGCCACGCTGCCGTATCGCGACGACCTGACGCACATGCATGTCGGCGGAATGTTCCACCTCTCGGGCGCCGGTCCCGCCTGGTACATCACGCTGGCTGCAGGCACGCACGTGATCCTTCCGAAGTTCGATCCGGAGCCGGTGATGGCCGCGATTTCGCAGCACAAGGTGACCAACGTCGTGCTGGTGCCGACGATGATCAACATGCTAATGAACCAGCCGAACCTGAAGGACTACGACCTGAGCAGCGTCAGGACCTGCGTCTACGGGGGCTCGCCGATGCCTGAGACCATCATGAAGGCCGCGATGCGCGAGCTGCCGACTTGGGGCTTTCATCAAATATACGGTATGACAGAGACCGCGGGGTATGCGACCGCGTTCAAGTGGCGCGATCACCTGGAGGCCGTGGCCAACTATCCCGAGCGCATGAAGTCGGCCGGTCGCGCCGTGACGGGCATGCAAGTGCGAATCGCGCGGCCGGACGGAACGGAGGCGGATGTCCGCGAGAACGGCGAGATCCAGATCCGGGGCGACAATGTGATGACGCGCTACTTCAACAATCCCGAGGCGTCGAAGGATGTGTTGAAGGAAGGCTGGATGCACAGCGGCGATGCTGGCTATCTTGACGAGGACGGCTTTCTCTACGTGGCCGACCGCATCAAGGACATGATCGTTACGGGGGGAGAAAACGTCTACTCCGTCGACGTCGAGCGTGCCCTGTACCAGCATCCCGCCGTGCGTGAGACCGCTGTGATCGGCATCCCCAGCGAGAAGTGGGGCGAAGCGGTGCATGCGGTGGTGGTCCTCAAGGACGGGCATTCGRCCACCGGGGACGAACTCATCGTCCACTGCAAGACATTGATCGGCGGCTACAAGTGCCCGCGCAGCGTCGAGTTCCGCACGGAGCCGCTGCCGACCACGCCGGTCGGGAAGATCCGCAAGAACGTGCTTCGCGATGCCTACTGGACGGGTCGAAGCCGCAAGATCTGATCGCACCAATATTCTGCATGCAAGAAATTTACTCAGCAGTCGATAATTTAGGCTACAAAAGATCACCACGACAATCGAATTGATGATTCAATAGCGCATGAAACGAGATGGCCGCACGCTGGATCACAAAACGCTTGAAGAGATTCGCCTGATGGCGGTGGAGCGAGTTCGCGATGGAGAGAAGCCTTCTGCGGTGATTGCCGCCTACGGCTTCAGCCGCACGACGATCTACAAATGGCTGAAGGCCTCGTCGGGTCGAGGCAAGGGACTCAAGG
>NZ_JBFUIU010000834.1:0-3780 GCF_056401695.1 Variovorax sp. P4_D9 | reverse complement strand
TGAACCTGGCCTACACCAAGGAAATCATTCCCAAGGTGACGTTGAAGGCAGCCATCGGCTACACCTTCTTCACCAGCGACATCAAGAGCCTGGGCTACAAGGACTACCTCGACTACAACGYCGGTGCGGCCTACGACTTCGGCAGCGGCCTGACGCTGGGCGGCTATATCCAGGGCGGCAACGAGCGGAGCGCGTTCAACCTGGTCGCCAGCCCGGGCATCCCCACCCCCGTCGGCCCGGTCGGCCAGACCACCTTCTCGACTAACGCGACCCGCTTCATCGTGATGCTGACCAAGACGTTGTAGAGAGGATAGGACGACCCGAGCGCAGTCACCGGGTCGTCCGCGCACGGATAGGCGGCATCGTGCAGCCCATCACACTTGCACATGAGGCTAGCTCCCGCTCATCCAGCCGCAGGCGGCTCAGGGCCGTACGTCGCATCAATGGTTGCATCCGTCGAAGACAACCAGAAGCAGCTCGGGCTACCGGCGCTCAAGACCTCGTTGGGGATGCGAGTTGCCTACATGGAGGCACTGGGCGCTGGCCTGACGGTGATCCGAGGAGCTTGTGCATAGCTGATCGAGCGCGACACAAAGCGGCCGATACGCTTTGTTTTCACCAACGGGCGCACTCTCTCCCCTATTTTTACGGACGGCTCCCGACAATCTTCATCGTCACCAACAACAAGGAATCTACGTGGCCTATGCCGCATACCAAGAGCACCCTGGTCAACCACGTTCGTCAAACGCCGGTACGTTTCATGTGCTCGATGTCGCCGTCGCGTCCAGCGATGCGCGAAGCGTTCGTCAGCTCGTCGCACGCTGCGCCGATGCGGGTGTGGTGCGCTGCGAGCCACTTCTCAACGACCGCAGTTCGCAGGAAAGCGACGCGCCTCGGGTGCGCCTGATGATCCGGCTTCCGCTCGCCAGCTATGCGCAGGTTCTGCATGGATTGATCGAGGCCATTCCCTCGGGCGAAATCGGCCGACTCGTCACGTGGCGAGATCACTTGGCCCGGCGCGGTCTGTGTCATGGCCAATGACGTCCTCGTGCGCGTGCGCTGCGCGCTCGCCTCCCTGGGAAACGTTCACGCCCTTTGGCTTGAGCTTGACTCAGCAGCAGCGCCCGGGAGCTCCGCATGCACGAGCGCACCTATGGCTCCATCTGCATGTTCATCTGCGGATCGACAGGCATCATGTTCGAGTGCAGGTGCGCCATGATCCACAGCGAGCCAACGACGATCATGCCCACGACCGTCGCAGTGACCAYGAACGCGAGGATGTTGGTGCGCTGATTCGGCGACGTGCTGATGTGCAGGAAGAAGATGAGGTGCACCAGCATCTGGGCGACGGCGAGCACGGTGACGGCAGCGGTCACGCTCGACGGCGTCAGCGCGTCGGTCCCGGCCGCGAGAAACGATGCGATCGTCAGCAGCATCGCAACGAGATACCCGACCAGGTACCCTCGGAGAGAGCCGTGTCCCCGTCCGTCGTGTGTGCCCGGCGCAACGCGGGCGGTTTCGTTGGATGCAATCGAGGGCTGGGTCATGATGCCGATCCGATGATGTAGACAAATGAAAATACGGCGATCCACACGACGTCGATCACGTGCCAGAACAGGCTGAAGCAGTACATCCGTCGCACGACACCGTCGCTGAAGCCCCGCTGCCGCAGTTGCACGAAGATGAAAACCAGCCACGCAAGCCCCGCCGTGACATGCAACCCGTGCGTGCCCACGAGCGTGTAGAAGGCCGACAGGAATGCACTGCTGCTCGGGCCTGCACCTTCTGCCACCATCCGCGCGAACTCCCTGATCTCCAGCGCCAGGAACGCGAGCCCGAGGATGAAGGTCGCGGCAATCGCTCCGAAGGCCGTCCTGACTTCACGACGGTCGCATGCGAGCATGGCCATGCCGCAGGTGATGCTGCTGGTCAGCAGCAGCGCTGTCTCGATGAACGCGTTGTGCAGGTCGAACAACTCCTTCCCGGTCGGCCCATCCGCCACCGAGCGATGCAGGACCGCAAACGCGGCGAAGAGCGTCGCGAAGACGATGCAGTCGCTCAGCAAGTACAGGTAGAAGCCGAACGCTGTGGTCCCCCGGCGTTCTGAATGGCCGCCGATGGACGTGGGGGTGTGCCGGACGTCCAGGACAGGTTGATACATGCGGGTCTCCTCAGGCATGAACGGTGCGCAGGCGCGAGTTCGTCTCGAAAGCCTCGACCTCGCCCGCCGTCAGCGTCGTCTCGTCATCGTCGCCCCACGACTGGAATATCCAGCAGGCCACAGCAGCGAGCAGCGAAGCGGCACCGAGCCAATAGATGTGCCACACCATGCCGAATCCGCCCGTGACCGCAAAGAACGCAACGACGAATCCGAGTGCCGAGCGCTTCGGCATCTCGATGTCTTCGATCGGTCGAGCTTGCGCTGGCACGTCGTCGCGCCGAGCTGCCCAATGTGCGTCGATGCCCTGGACCGCTGGGAGGACTGCGAAGTTGTACGGAGGCGGCGGCGACACCGTGGACCACTCGAGCGTGCGCCCTTGCCACGGATCGCCGGTCAAGTCGCGACGCAGATGACGCGTACGGATGCTGACGACCAGTTGCACGACCTGCAGCACGATGCCGATCATGATCAGGGCAGCGCCTGCCACCGCGACGTAGAGATACGGCGTCCAGACGGGGTTGTCGGAGTGATTCATGCGCCGGGTCATGCCGAGCAACCCGAGCGCGTAGAGCGGCATGAACGCCAGGTAGAAGCCGACAAACCAGCACCAGAACACCATCTTGCCGAGCCGCTCGTCGAGCGTGAAGCCGAACGCCTTGGGAAACCAGTACGTCAGAGCGGCCATGCATGCGAAGACGACGCCTCCGATGATGACGTTGTGGAAGTGCGCGACCAGGAAGAGGCTGTTGTGCAGCACGAAGTCCACCGGAGGGATGGACATCAGCACGCCCGTCATGCCGCCGATCGTGAAGGTGAGCATGAAGCCGACGGTCCACAGCACCGGCGATGTGAAGCGCACGCGTCCGCCGTACATCGTGAACAGCCAGTTGAAGATCTTCACGCCAGTCGGGATCGAGATGATCATCGTCGTGATGCCGAAGAAGCCGTTCACGTTCGCCCCCGCGCCCATCGTGAAGAAGTGGTGCAGCCAGGTCGTGAAGGCAAGCACGGTGATCGCCATGGTCGCGATCACCATCGAGCGGTAGCCGAACAGCGGCTTGCCGGAGAACGTCGCGATGACCTCGGAGAACACGCCGAACGCGGGGATCACGAGGATGTAGACCTCCGGGTGTCCCCACATCCAGATGAGGTTGACGAACATCATCGGGTCGCCGCCGGCGCCGTTGGTGAAGAAGTGCATGTCCGCATAGCGGYCCAGCAGCAGCATCGCCAAGGTGGCGGTCAGCACCGGAAAGGCCGCGACGATCAGCATGTTGGCTGCCAGCGCCGTCCACGAGAAGATCGGCATGTTCTCGAGCTTCATCCCCGGGGCCCGACATCGCATGATGGTCGTGATGAGGTTGATGCCCGACAGCAGCGTGCCGAGGCCGGAGATCTGCAGCGACCACAAGTAGTAGTCGACGCCGACGCCGGGGCTGTAGGCCAGCTCGGACAGCGGGGGATAGACGAGCCAGCCGGTCCGCGCGAACTCGCCCACGCCGAGCGAAATGTTGATGAGCAACGCGCCCGCGGCCGTAAGCCAGAAGCTGAGCGCGTTCATGACCGGGAAGGCAACGTCGCGCGCGCCGATCTGCAGCGGCACCACGAAGTTCATCAAC
>NZ_JBFUIU010000833.1:0-3784 GCF_056401695.1 Variovorax sp. P4_D9 | reverse complement strand
AGCTGGAGCTGGAGCTGGAGCTGGAGCTGGAGCTGGAGCTGGAGCTGGAGCTGGAGCTGGCGCGGGTGGGGGAGCCGGAGCCGGAGCCGGAGCCGGAGCGGGCGCTGGTGCTGGTTCCGGAGCCGGAGCCGGAGGCGGTGCCGGTCCAGGAGCTGGAGCCGGAGGTGGCGCCGGTCCAGGAGCTGGAGCCGGAGGTGGCGCCGGCGGGGGTGGCGGAGCGGGGGCTGGCCCCGGGGGCGGAGCCGGTGGTGGTGCGGGGGGGGGCGGTGGTGCGGGCGGCGGACCCGGTGGTGGTGCAGCCGGGCGTTAGAAAGGCTGGTCTGGAGGGACGGTCGTTCTTCGATGTCCTTCCGTGTTGAGACCCAGCGCGATTCGCATGAAAATGGGAAAAGTTCACATTTGTTGCAAATTGATATACATTGGCATCCCCGCCCGGAACGGAAAATCAGGCCCGGCCGCATGCCAAGCCTATTCAGGAGCCGCAATATGGATTCGGACTTTCACCTTCGCAAAGTGCAGACCCTGAGCCCCAAGGCCGCGAAGATCGCCCTGCGGATCATCGATGCGGACCCGGGCATTCCCGTCGAATGGATCCTGACGCTGCGCCCCGCACTGGTGGAACGAAGCAGCGATTCGGCATCGTTCGGAACCACGGACTGGATGACGATCGCCGCGATTGAGCGCCCCGTCGTCCGCAGATTCACCGAGCTCTTCGAAAACCGCGAGCAGCGGCACGCTCGACTGTGGGTGACGAGCCTTCGCCAGGAGTCCCGCAAAGGCCCTGGCTCGGCGTTCGAGGACGCCTACGGTTCACCGTGAAGCCGCTCCGGGGCTGACTTCCCCTCATCCGTCGGCGTAGAGAAACACGGTGCGGCAGTGGCGGCACCGTGCCTGGCCGATGTGCCCTTGGCGCTGGAGCGGCTCGAGTCCAGACGCCTGGCCGTCGAGAAAGCACTGCGGACAAGGCAGCAGTTCCCCTGCACAAGCCAGCGCATCGGCCCATGCGCTTTCCCAATCATCGACCAGCGATGGCGGCGCCCCCTTCGCTCTCAGATGGCCGAGCAATTCGCGGTGCATGCCCTCGAGTACCATGGCCTTCTCCATTCGTTGGGGACACCCACACGGAGTCCCTCCAATAGGCCTGCGGGACAGACGCCTATGCCAATCTGTAGGGACGCTCACTCGCGAAATTGGTCTTCAGTGTCCATTGGTTACAAAGCCAGACACTATGCGAATGTGAAAGTATTACATTTTTACTTTGCGAAGTGTGCCGTTTCGCCGAGCGGCCCAAGCCGAGATTCGACTTCGCGACAACTGGCCATTCGGCCCCATTGAACAAGTTCACCTCGAAGGAGGGCTCATGTCTAAGATTGCCAAAGGCAAGTTCGTGAGGCGAACGGGGCGCCGGGCCCCACTGGCCTTGCAACGACGCCGCGCACGCGTGCGCGCCAGTTCGGTGGCCCTACATCCGAACGACGGTGCGCAACTGGCCTGGATCGCGGCGTCTCGCGTCAGAGAGGCTGCCCAGAACCGAATCGTCTTCGCGTTCCGACGCTATKTCGAGGCTTCGGGGCCAGGGCCAACGGAGGCCGAACTGCACCTGTTCGCGAGGCTCGCCATCGCGGAGCAGCGCTTGAGAAACAAGCTCGCGGGCAGGCCCACCGCCCGGCTCCAGGCCTGGGATTCCGCCAGCAGTCGCTGATCTCGGTTGCTGGGGCAGGTCGGTTCTGCCCACCGGAAGGATTGGCAGCGAGCCCTCGCCCCCCCGTGGCCATCGGCAAGGCCTGCCTCTTACTGCCGGCGCGGCGGGGTCCAGGCCACAGAGAAAAGGCCGTTCGAGACGGCCTTTTGTGTTTGGAGGGTCAACCGGCTTCGTCGCCGCCGATCGAGGCCGAGTGGGGGGATCYGGCGATCGCCGAGACCAAGCCCACCGCACTGGCACGAATCAGTTCCTGGCGCAGGGCCGCTTCGAGCAGCCGACGCGCCGTCTCCGGCCGATCGTGGTCGTACTCTTCGTCCAACTCGCAATGCAAGTAATAGTCGACCCGGGCCATGAGCCGTTCGACCGATGCTGCGAGGTCTGTCTCGTTCATCTTCCGCTCCTCCGAACCAGTCGTGCGGAAACGACCTTGGTTTGATCCCGAACCTTACCTCTGAACTCACCCTGCGCTCATTCAGCCTTCGGCTGCATGAGTTTCGTCATTATCCTCCCCCTGCGCACGGTTGCCTCCGGTGCTTTATCGTGGTACGCCAACAGGGCGAATTTGTTAATTCTTTGGTATTCGAAATTCAGCGAAATCGCAGCCGATTCCAGGCGTCGGCCCATCTCGAAGGCCGTGCAGGGGGCGCAGCCGGCTCGCTGCGGGCGGGCTGCGCAACGGGCTCGACGACGTCGGCAGGCGCCGGAAGCCGATGCCGAACGCTGTGCGCCACCCGCACGCAGTCCTTGATGTGCAATTCGCCAAGGGAGCGCAGCGCTGCATAGCTGAGCGTGGCAGAAACCACTTGGCCCGCGAGGGGAACGAAACGGGCCGCCTGGCTGGCTGTCAGCTTGACGCCGGCGTGGCGGGCCAGCGTGACCAGCAGTTCGCGCGTGACCAGCCGCCCGACCAGCAGCGCGCCGATCGCCGCCGCTGCCTTGCGTATGCGTTCGCGCTCGTGCGGCGCCATTCGCTCGACCTGGGTCACGGAAAGGCCGAACTCGGTGCTGATCTGCGGCACCACGCGCGCCAGCAGGGCCGCGTCGGCGGCCCAGTCGATGCCCGGCAGCGGAACGGCGCCGACCGCTGCCGCCATCAGCGCCTTGCGGCCGAGCAGACGGCGGCTGCGCCGGATGGCCGCGATCAGTTGCGGATCACCTTGGGCGAGCTCGATGGCGGAAGACATTCCTCCGCATTATCAGGTCGCGAGCGTTTCCAGTTGGTCCGACAGGGCCAGCCAGCGCTCTTCGAGGCGTTCGATCTCGTCGCTGAGCGCCTTCAACCGCTTGCCGGCTTCGGCGATTTCCGGGGCCGGCAGGGCCTGTGCCAGTCGCTCTTCGAGCGCGGCCTTCTCGCTGCTTGCGGCGGCCAGCCGCTGGTCGACCTGCGCCAACTCGCGTTTCAGCGGCTTGGCTTGATCGCTGCGCTGTTGGCGCTCCTGCGCGTCCTGCTTGCGCTGGTTCCTGCCGGCCGGGGCGGATTCGGCCGCCCGGGGCGCGGGGGCGCTGGCGACGGCGGCTTCGACCGGTCGCGCGACGACTTCGGCTGCGCTGGCAGCCGCGGCATCCCGATTCGCCACCTTGGCCTCCTCGCGCAGTCGCTTGGCTTCGTCCAGCAGGTAGCGCTGGTAGTCGTCGAGGTCGCCGTCGAAATCGCTGACCACGCCGCGGCCGACCAGCCAGAACTCGTCGCAGACCGAGCGCAGCAGCGCGCGGTCGTGGCTCACCAGCATCAGCGTGCCTTCGAACTCGTTGAGCGCCACGGCCAGCGCCTCGCGGGTGGCGAGGTCCAGATGGTTGGTGGGCTCGTCGAGCAGCAGCAGGTTGGGCCGCTGCCAGACCATCATGGCCAGCACCAGGCGCGCCTTCTCGCCGCCGCTCATGGTGCCGACCGGCTGCTTGACCATGTCGCCGCTGAAATTGAAGCTGCCGAGGAAGCCGCGCAGGTCCTGCTCGCCCGTGCGCTCCTTGGCATTGGCACCAAGCTCGCGCGCCATCCGCACCATGTGCTCGAGCGGCGTGTCCTGCGGCCGCAGAACGTCGAGCTCCTGCTGGGCGAAGTAGCCGATGTGAAGTAGCCGATGT
>NZ_JBFUIU010000832.1:0-3785 GCF_056401695.1 Variovorax sp. P4_D9 | reverse complement strand
GTACGGGGCCGTCAGCCAGCCACCGCGTATCCGACGCTGCGCGCCAGGCCGTGAGCCACTGGGCCATGGCCACGTAGTTCGCGTAGGGCTCACCGCGCTCGCGGCGAGCCCGCTGCTCGGCCAGCGCCTGATTCCAGACCCAGCGCATCATGCCCGCGTAGCGGGCCAGTTGCTTCTCCTGCGCCGGACGCGGGCGGAGCTGGAAGCGGAAGCCTCGAAGGTTGTCGGACATGAGAAAACCAGTATGAAGAAGCAGAGGCGATACGCGCTAGGTCGACGGGAGAAAGTCACGCTTTACATCCCCTATCCGAAGGCGGCGGAGGCTTGATGCGAACACGGTCAAACCCCCACGCGCGTTCCTGGCCTTTCAGCCGCGGGGAGCAGCTGCGGCAGCGGCTTCGTTCAGGTCGATGCCTTCGCCGTGTTGGTCGCTGTCGTCCGGAGCACGGTTGGACGTGTGCGCCTGCGCGTCCTTGTCCTTGTAGTAGCTCTCCAGCCCGGCGGCCGTGAACACGGCGAAGTTGTTCACTTCCTCCCAGTCGAGCTGGTCCTTGCCCTGGAAGCGGACGGTCTTCGCCTTCGGCAGGCCGGCGGGCTTGTCGCCGTCCATGAGGATCTGGCCGTCTTCGCCGGCGTAGATCGGTGTGAACTTGGCCGAGGTGGCTGCGCCGGCCGGCTTCACGCTGATGAACGCGCGATCGCGGTCGAACGGCTGGCCGTCACCGATGCGTTCGCCGGCTCTCACTTGGCTCACGTAGATGTCGACCGGGCCATCGCCATGCGACAGCGCGTTGGCAGCCAGCAGGCCGATCACGTTGCGGCCGAGTTGCTGGTCCAGACGAATCTTCACGCTCTCGCCGTCGGTCAGACGCACGGTGGCGATCGGGTATTCGACCGGAGCGGTGCCGGGAGCGGTGTACGAGTCGGTACCGACCTTCACGCTCACGACGTTGCCGGTCAGCTGGCGAGCGAGCTCGTGCTGGCCATGCTCGTTCTTGTACAGGAAGCCGGCGAACTTCAGGTCCGGGTTCTTCTCGATGTCGGCAGCCGACAGGTGCTTGTTGGTGCGCTCGACCAGCGAGATGAAGATCAGGTTCTTGCGCTCGATGTTGCTCTTGACGATAGCCATTTGTTCGACTCCTAAAAAATGAGAACAAAGATGAGACCGCACACGTTTCTGATGTTCGCGAGGCTTGTGCGGCCTCATCTTTGGCCACGCGAACACGTTTGGGGATGGAGCGCGCCTTATCCGCGCGACGCCTCCGCCATCGGTTCTTCCGCGAATTGGTCCGCGGCTTGCGCAACGACGTCGGCCTGCTGCGGAGCGACGAGCGGGAAATGGGTGTCGACGTAGCGCTCCATCTCTTCCTTGATCGGCTTGTCGATCCGGAAGATGTGCTGCTCGCCCATGTACGCGTCGAGGTTGATGCCGAACCCTTCCGCATGGGCGGCCAGCTTGTCCGGGTCGATCTTGTCGTCCTTGAACTGCTTTAGGTCGACGCCGAGCGACTTCAGGTGCGCGGCCATGAGCTTCGCGTCGTAGCCGTCCTTTTTCGTGACCATCGCGACCTGCTCAGGCGTCAGGTCTTCCTTGACCTTGTCGGCGTCGATCTTCAGATTCGCGGTGAGCGCGCCGGCACCCGGCAGGACAATCTTGTGACCGTCGAGCCTGCGGCCCTCGAGACCCAGGAGCAGTTCTGCGCTCAGTTCCTGCGCGCGCTCGTCCGCGGCCTTCGAAAGCGCTGACACGTTCGCCAGGCGCTCGGCCAGCTCGACGTGCTTCGCGACGAAGCCTTCCGAGTCGGCGAGAACCGGCGTGCGGATGTACGGCGGCACCACCTTGTGCATCACGCAGTCCCACGCCCAGTTGCCGGCGTTGCGAACCAGATGCTTGAGCTCGTCGCTCACCTCGACCACGTCGTCCTTTAGACGCCAGCGCGCCCAGTCGAACTGGCTCAGCATCAGGCCGTGCAACTCGACGCCCTGCTCTTCGCAGAGGATCGCGCCTTGGGCGAGCTGGCAGCCGTACTGGAAGTGGATCTCGGCGTCGTCTTCGACCTTGCTCGGCGCCTTGTAGTCGATGAGCCACCGCGACATCGGGCGCACGCCGGACATCGCGCGCGTCGCGGCCAACACCTTCGACGGGAGCTGCGCCACTTCATCGGGGCTGTAGCGCATCCACGGGAGGGCGCCTTGGGCCTTCTTCAGGACCTCGAAGGCTTCCAGGTCGCGGTGGGCGCCGTACTTTTTGTAGAACTTGCGCGAGTGCGGCTCTTCGTTCTCGTGACCGCGGGTCATGTGCTCGTTGGTCTCGTCGGGGACCTTGCGCATCAGCTTGCCCAGGACGATGTCGTGGGCGCTGGCCATATGGTCGGCGCGGACGCCGTGCTGGTTGCGCAGCAGAACGCCGATTTCCGAGCCGCCGAAGCCGTTCAGGCGAATCGCGTGCCAGATCGCTTGCTCGGCGTGCATTTCGACCACGCGGCTGATCCACTGACGGGCGTCTGATGTCTCGATCAGGTTGCGCTGCGGCAACGCGTCAACGAGCTGCCACACCTTGGTGGTGATCGCTGCCTTGTCATCGGCGGTCAGCTGGCGGTCCAGTTCTTCCATCTCGTTCGCGTCCTCAATCTGTTGCTCTATCGACTTCCAACTCGGTCTAGTGGTTCGTCGCTATTTAATTGTTTGTGAGCATAGCTTGATGCGGTGTTTTTGATTTTTTTGTTTCGAGTATTGTTTCGTTGCCACATCGCAACTGAGCGCCAATACGAAGGAAGTTTTCACCTGCGCTTGCCCGCCCATCTGCGCGGTTCCAGGTGAGGAAATAACGCCGATGTACCGAGTTGCGAACGGCTCGCATGCACGCCCAAAATGAACGGTTGTGCTGACAGAAAGGTCAGGAAAAATCACGGAAACCGGTGGTCGTGCCACTGGCGAATCGGCGTTTCTCGTCGGAACAGTCCTACGATCGCTGCCTCAACAAGAAAATCAATCAGTGAACGTCTCGATCTTTGGCGACCTGGCAGCTCCAGCTGCGCCGCCCACCAAGCCATCCGCGAGGCCCCGACTGCCGGGTGCCGACCCCTCGGGCAGTCGGTCAGCCATCGCCTCCGCAACGTTCCCGTCTGACCGGACCACAGCGAACGCCCCCGCCGCCGATGAGACGACCGCGCGCGAGGAGCACATCCAACGCAGCATGATGAATCGCTACATGGGCGAGTCCATCAACCGCATTCCCCTTGGAGTGCTCCTGTGCCTGGTGATGACGTGGGTCTGCTGGCGACATATTCCGGCCGACGAAGTGCTCATGTGGGCGAGCGTCGTGCTCACCGGCAACTTGGTGCGCACGCTGGCGGAGACCAACTACGCGCGCAGACTTCGCGACGCCCCTTGCACTGTCCAAATGGAGTTCATGCGGCGCATCACGCCGATCTACCTGGTTCTCGCCGCCGGATGGGGAACCTCACCGTTGCTCTTCTACGATCGGATGGGCGATGTCAGCGAGTTCGCTTGCTGGTCAATCCTGGCAGGGATGATGTACATGCCGCTGCCGAGACTCGCCCTTGTCCCGAGGCTCAGCCGCCTCTTCACGAGCGTGTTCTTCGGGACCGCCGTGTTTTGCATCGTTTTCACAGCCTGGCGCGCCGGCCCCGCAAAGCACGCCGTGCTCTGGTTCATCCCTCTCGCTGTCTTGCAGTGGAGCTTGACCCGACGCATGACGCGCGAGATGCACAAGACCCAACGGGAGCACTACGGGATGGTCTTCGACCTGGCCGCGCAGAAGC
>NZ_JBFUIU010000831.1:0-3790 GCF_056401695.1 Variovorax sp. P4_D9 | reverse complement strand
GTGTCGGGCGTCGCGTTGAGTTGGCCTAACTGCTTCTGTAACGTCGCAACTTGCTGCTGAAGTTCGCGCACTTGTGCACCCGTCGGAGAGGTCGCTGAACTTTGACTCTGAGCCGGCGCTTGAGCGAAAACTGCCGCTCCTGCGCTCAAGAGGGCAGTGAGCAATGCGGCAAGTGCGGAACTTTGCAACATCGTCATGGCAGTCACTCCTTGATGGTCGGCTTGACAGTGTCGTCAAGGGGACGGCAGAGGCGTCGTCGTGCCCGCGACTTACATCTGGGCCGGCTCAGTCCATCTGAGCTGGCAGGCAAGTGCTGAGCCGAAGATACGCCGCGATGTGCGCCGGGAATTGATGCATGTCAACGAAGGGCCGTCTCTGGACTGGCTTGGCGGCCGACCATCCAGCAGGGAGGGCACCCCTTTGAACGGACGGTTCAACCGAAAGACCGGTTCTGGCCGACTATAGCCGGTCCTCGCCGGGTCCGGGCCCACTGCGGTCTTTCCGCATGCTCCGATGCTGTAGCGCCTGGCGGCGTTCTCGACGAAGAAGGCCTTGCTGTCGCACAGGGAGAGGTTCCAGAACACAGAGACAGGGGGAATCGTCCCCTTGTCGAAGTGCAGTACGTGACGGTTTGCGCCGGTGAGTGGCTGTTCGGCGTCATCGACGCGCGTGTTCGGGTAGAGGCTTTGCTCTGCGACGTTGGCGCCGAGGACGTACTTGGCCAGCGCCGCACGGACCGGGAAGTGCCGCCCGCGCCGCCGGCGGACATGGTGTAGCGCCATCCGTTGACCACTTCTGCGGACGATAGGTAGGCGTTATCGATGATTTTGTCGGCTGAGAGCGCCGCGCGGGCAGTGTCCTGGCTTCTTTCGGCGGGCAAGATTTGCCGATGGAGGTGTTCACCGATGGTGACAACCAGCTTCGCCAGTGGCAGCTGTCGACGCTCCCTCGCGCGAGGCATATCCTGGACTGGKACCACCTGCGACGACGGGTGGSCAAGCTCAAYGCCGTCGTKCATGGCMGGCYAACGGCCAGTCAGCTGAGATCCGCTGACCACGACTGGTTGTCSRGKCTGGCCGGMGGATTGAAGCGGCTTTGGCATGGTCGAGCGCAGGAAGCCATGCGAAGCCTGGCCACGATGCTGTACGTCCTGGGCAAGTCGACGGTGTGCCGCAAGCCGGCCACGCGTCAGATTCGAAAGCTCACCCTCGACCTCGAGTTGCTCGGCTACCTGCGCAACAACTCGGATTCGCTGCCCAACTATGGAAGGCGCTATCGATCGGGCCAGCGCATCTCCACTTGCTGCTGCAGGTGCGGGTGCGCGTCATCGACGGCCAACTGCGCGACTTCGCCCGCTGGTACCCGGCGTTCCGGTCCAACACGTCGACGATGTCCTTGGCGGCATGACCCCACCATTTGAATCGCTCTCAACCTTGCTCCGGTGAACGACGATGTGGCGCGCTCAAGCAAGGACGAGGAAAACACCCCCCGTGCCGCTTCGCAACGAGCCATGTGCATCCGGAGGCTCGCGAAGTCGCTTTGCACGAGGGCGGCGGCGGCGAGGGCTCAACCGCACTCGAACCGTTCGCCGAAACTGGTCCTGATCATTACTTTCTCTTGGAGGCTTTCACCGCGTCTTTTGCGGCTTCTTTCACATCGCCTGCTGCCTTCTGTGCCGTGCCAGCGGCCTTTTCCGCGGCGCCTTCAACTTGCATCTTCTCGCTACCGACGACCTTACCCAACGTCTGCTTGACGCTTCCCTTTGCCTTTTCCATGGAACCCTTGACTTGATCCTTGTTCATTACTTGTCCTCGTTGCGCGGCAGACCGCCACGAGTGCACGGTGCCACTTTTGGGAACGGTTGAATGTCGGCGCGCAGCCCGGGTGGTTGTCGGTGTGAATCCCTCGGTGTCTGTGGACAAGCGGCGCACCTCGCTCAGGCGTGAACGAATTTCGAGCAGCGGGTTTGCACCGAAAGGGCGCTTCACGAGTGAGCAGGCCTGTTTGTGCAGTGCACCATTCTTGAGAAGTCAAGAGTTGGCTGTCCGCGCTTCCAGTGAATGACTCTGTCGAGCGGCGCCTCGAAGCCGCACGCCGCCTCGCGTCCCACGGGATGCTCAGCGAATAGGCGCGCTTGGTCCTGACGATGATCAACCGAACCCTTCCGCTGAACCACAACGCAGACGAATGGACCGAGCGTGGCCATAGACAACGCCTCCAACGTCAACACCTCGCGTTCCATGGTCAGATTGCCCTCGGCGTCTGCGGTGGTCGCCCGAATGATCAATGATCGCCACGTCGATGGGGAACGCCTTGTAGAAGAGGCACTCGAGCCGATGCGCATTGAGTCGACGAGCGCCTTTACCGGGCCACCTCGTGGTGACGCAGCTGTGTGGCCAGGCGTCGCGGTTCGTCCTGTCCCTCTCTCCTACAGCCACCGACCCAGGATGAGACTACCGTGCAGACAAAGGAGTAAGCCCCCCATGACCACCCCGAAGGTTCCATCTGAGGACGATCCCGCGCAGCTACCGGTACAGCCGGAGTTTCCGACCGACGACGATCCGATCAACCCTCATTCGGACGAGGGCAAGGCCGGCGCGGACGAGAACGCGGCTGGCTTCGTGAAGGAGAAGCTTTAGCTCGGGAGCCTGGGCGCGTCGCGTGCGAGCCCGCGCCAGAACGTCGATTGCAAGCGCGAAGTCTTCAGCTCGTTCCGCAGTGAATGTGACAAGTGCGGCCACGGCGGCGAGCCTCGCGCCGACCCAGAGAATCTTTCTGAACCTTGCCACGTTCTGCCTCGCAACGAGCCCGCGCGCTTTCCGGCTGTCGGTTTCCCTTCATCTGAATGTAGGCCGATCGGCGCGTCAATATCGCAACGTCATGTCCATTTCGCAGTGGCGACCCTCCCTACGAGGACCGTCAAGGTGGAGCATTTGTGGGAAGCCGCAAAGAAGCCACAAAAATCGCTTGCATTCTGCGGGAAGCCCTTGTAGTCACATTTGATATTTCAATTGGCATTCATGACCGTTTCAATGTGTCACCAGCTTGGCGGAGGTGGTGCCGGCTCCGTCACGCGTCGGCTTCATAGTCTCCTGCTCGCGAACTGCTGCACGCGGTCTGGCCCGGCGTGGTGGTGGAGGAGGTGAACCTGAGTGTCAACGTCTCGGCGTTGCGAAAGTGCTCGGGGTGGCGGCGTTCTTGGTCAGCAGGTGGCCCGCATTTCGAACCACCGTGGCCAGCAGATCGAATGCCTTGCCGGTCATCGCGATGCAGGAGATATGCCGATCAGCCTCGGCCGCTCGATCGGGCTTCAATGCAGCGGTCGAGGTCGGCGACATCGCCACGACCAACCTTGCTCCGCTCAGAGAGGTTCCGGCCATGCGCGGTGTCGAGGGCGCGTCGCAAACACTCGGCGTGTCGCCGAGGCTGTCTCGCCGGAGAGTCGCCTGGTCCTTGCGGGTCTCTCGGCGACGGCGCTCGCCGTCGTTGCCGGCGCCCGATGGCTGGGCAGACAAGCGCCGTACCTTTCCGTCGCCGTGCTGCCCTTCACCGTCGAGGGAGCGCCGAACACGTATCTCGCCGATGGTGTCGTCGAAGGCGTGATCAACGGCCTGACTCGGCTGCGGGCTTTGCGGGTCACGCCCAGAGCCTCCGCGTTCCGATTCAAGGATGCCATCGGGGATCCCGTCGCAACAGGTCGCGCGCAGGACGTCACCGCTGTCGTCACGGGCACGCTTTCGCGAAAACTTGGGCACCCTACGAAGAAACCCGCACGAGGCGGGTTCCTGGG
>NZ_JBFUIU010000830.1:0-3795 GCF_056401695.1 Variovorax sp. P4_D9 | reverse complement strand
ACCAAGTTCTATGGCGCGACCTGCGCCGTGTCGGCGATTAACCTGTCCGTCGAGAAAGGGGAGTTCGTGTCCTTGCTTGGGCCGTCGGGCTGCGGCAAGACGACCACGCTGCAGATGGTTGCGGGCTTCGAGGCCGTCAGCAGCGGCCGCATCGAGCTCGACGGCAAGGACATCACCCATGCCAAGGCCAACACGCGTGGCCTCGGCATCGTGTTCCAGACCTACGCGCTCTTCCCGCACATGACGGTGGCCGACAACGTGAGCTTCGGCCTCGAGATGCGCAAGATGCCCAAGGCCGAGCGCCGCGAGCGCGTGGCGCAGGCGCTCGCGCTGGTGCACCTCGAGATGCATGCCGATCGCTATCCGCGCCAGCTCTCCGGCGGCCAGCGCCAGCGCATCGCGCTCGCCCGTGCGCTGGTGATCGAGCCGCCGGTGCTGCTGCTGGACGAGCCGCTGTCGAATCTCGACGCCAAGCTGCGTGAAGAGATGCAGTTCGAGCTGCGCCAGATCCAGCGCAAGGTCGGCACCACCACCATCATGGTCACCCACGATCAGAGCGAGGCGATGTCCATCAGCGATCGTGTCGTCGTGATGGAGGGCGGCCGCGCGACCCAGATCGACCATCCGCATCGCTGCTACGAGCATCCGCGCACCCGTTTCATCTCGACCTTCGTCGGCAAGGCGAACCTGCTGGAAGGCCGCGTGTCCTCGGCCGGCACGCGCACGCGCGTCGAGGTCGGCCCGCTTGCGATCGATGTCGACGACACGGGCTTCCGTCCCGGCGCGGACGTGCTGATGAGCGTGCGGCCCGAGAAGATCCAGTTCACCGCGAGTGGCTCCGGCCGGCTCGACGGCACGGTCGGCGAGCGCTTCTTCCTGGGCAGCCAGTGGCTCTATCGCGTTACGACACGGGTCGGCGATCTGATGGTGCTCAGCCCCAACGACGGCCGCGACGCGCTCGACGAAGGCGCGACGGTCGGCGTGGACTGGCCGGGGCACTGCACGCGCCTGCTGCCTGCCGACGAGGCGGCGGCGGAGAGGGTGGTTGCATGACCGTCGTCGCAAGGAAGGCCACGCCCTGGTGGCTGTCCACGCCCGCGCTGCTGCTCTTCACTGCGCTGCTGCTGGTGCCGTTGCTGCTGACAGCCGTGCTGTCCTTCAACGTCTACGATGCCGCGACCGGCCCGAAGGCCGGCGAGTTCACACTCGATCACTACATTCATCTCTTCACCGACTCCTACTACTACGGCATCTTCTGGCGGACCTTTTGGATCTCGGCGCTGGTCGCCGTGATCTGCGTGCTCGTGGGCACGCCCGAGGCCTACGTGCTGAGCCGCATGCGCAATCCGTGGCGCTCGATCCTGCTGCTGGTGGTGCTGGCACCGCTGATGGTTTCGGTCGTGGTGCGTGCCTTCGGCTGGAGCATGCTGCTCGGGCCCGAAGGCCTGGTGAACGGGCTGCTCGGTATCGTCGGCATCGGCCCGATCAAGATGCTCTACACCGAGACGGCCATCGTCATCGCCCTCGTGCACGTGATGCTGCCCTTCATGGTGATCCCGGTGTGGACCTCGCTGCAGAAGCTCGACGCCGGCGTCGAGAACGCCGCGCTGTCGCTGGGCGCCTCCCCCTTCACCACACTTCGGCGCGTCGTGCTGCYGCAGGTGATGCCCGGCATCCTCTCGGGCAGCCTGATCGTGTTCGGTCTTTCGGCCAGTTCCTTCGCCATCCCGGGCCTGCTCGGCGGGCGCCGTCTGAAGATGGTCGCGACCATCGTCTACGACGAATACCTGCATGAGCTCAACTGGCCGCTTGGCGCTGCGATCGCGCTGGTGCTGCTGGTCGCCAATCTGGTGGTGATGCTGAGCTACAACCGCCTCGTCGAAGGCCGCTACAAGAAGGCGCTGGGTTGACCATGAGCAAGAACGGACCCTTTGCCCTCGCGTTCAACGCGCTCGTCATCACCTTCATGCTGGCGCCCCTGGTGGTCGTCTGCGTGGTCGCCTTCACGCCCGAGAACACGCTCACGCTGCCGACCACCGAGTTCTCGTTGCGCTGGTTCCAGGCGGTGTTCGCGCACCCGGATTTCATGCAGTCCTTCTGGAACAGCCTGCGGCTCGGGCTCGCGTCGGCCACCCTCGCCACGCTGGTCGCGGTGCCTGCCGGCCTGGCGATCACGCGCTACGATTTTCCCGGGCGCGACTTCCTCAACGGCCTGTTCCTCTCGCCGTTGATCATTCCGCACCTGGTGCTGGGTGTCGCCCTGCTTCGTCTGTTCGCGCTCGTCGGCGGCACCGGCAGTTTCGGCTTCCTGATCTTCGCGCATGCCTTGATCGTCACGCCGTACACGCTGCGCCTCGTGGTGGCGGCGCTGGTCGGTTTCGACCGCAGCGCTGAGCAGGCGGCGCTGTCGCTGGGCGCGAGCCAGGCCACGGTGTTCAAGCGCATCACGCTGCCGATGATCCTGCCGGGCGTCACTGGCGGCTGGCTGCTGGCCTTCATCAACAGCTTCGACGAAGTGACGATGTCGATCTTCGTCACTTCGCCGAGCACGGTGACGCTGCCGGTGCGCATGTACATGTACGCCACCGAGTCGATCGACCCGCTGATGGCCGCGGTCTCCGCGCTGATGGTGGCGATCACCGCGGTCGCGATGATCGTCCTGGACAGGCTCTACGGCCTCGATCGCGTGCTGGTGGGCGGACACCGATGAGCGACCACACCATTCAGCCGCTGCTGCGTCGGGTCGCCGAGACGAAACGGGCCGCGGTCGCCTTCACCCTCGACGGGCGACCGGCGCAGGCGCTCGATGGCGACACGGTCCTGACCGCCGTGCTGACGCAGGGCGCGCAACTGCGCCGCAACGAATTCAGCCACGAGCCGCGGGCCGGCTTCTGCCTGATGGGCGCCTGCCAGGATTGCTGGATCGCCACCGCCGAAGGCGCGCGGCTTCGCGCCTGCTCGACCTTCATCGCGCCCGGCATGGCCTTGCTGAGCGGAGGATCGCGTTGATGACTGCGTCACTCCAGCCGGCGATCGTCGGCGCCGGCCCGGCCGGCATCCGTGCCGCGCAGACGCTCGCAAAGCACGGCCTGCGGCCGGTGCTGATCGACGAGGCCGCGCGCGCCGGCGGCCAGATCTACCGTCGCCCGCCCGCACATTTCAGCCGGGCGCCCGAGATGCTCTACGGCAGCGAGGCGGCGCGTGCCACCGCCGTGCATGCAGCCATCGACGACCTGCAGGAACGCATCGACTATCGTCCTGACAGCCTCGTGTGGAACGTGCAGGACGCGAAGCTCGACGTGCTGCACGGCCCGACGCAAACCACGCGTACCGTGCCCTACGGCCAGCTCATCGTCGCGACCGGCGCCACCGATCGCGTGTTGCCGGTCCCCGGCTGGACGCTGCCGGGCGTGTACACGCTCGGCGGTGCGCAGGTGGCGCTCAAGTTCCAGGGCTGCGCCATCGGCTCGCGCGTGGTGCTCGCGGGCACCGGGCCCTTGCTCTACCTGGTGGCTTACCAGTACGCGAAGGCCGGTGTCGACGTCGCGGCGGTGCTCGATACCGCGCGCTTCGGCGATCAGGTGGCCGCCGTGCCGGCGATGCTCAGGCAGCCCGCGGTATTCCTGAAGGGGGTGCATTATGTCGCCTGGCTGCGCGCGCACGGCGTGCCGTTGCGGCGCGGCGTGCGACTGCTGCGCATGGCGGGCGACGAGCGAGTGCGCGCCGTCGTGTGGAGCGAAGCCGGACGCGAGCGCACGCTCGACTGCGACGCCGTCGGCTTCGGCTATGCGCTGC
>NZ_JBFUIU010000829.1:0-3796 GCF_056401695.1 Variovorax sp. P4_D9 | reverse complement strand
CGGCAAGGACAACATCACCATCCGACACTCGATCCCGAACACCAACCGTCCCTCTGGTGGAGGCGCGACAGGTGCGGCAGATCCGAGCATGCCCGTGTCGGGCGGCGGCACTTCCGCCAAAAGTTCGTTGTTGCGTACGTGGAGTGCTTGGCCCACCCTGYGGAGTACCCTGTTGGCGATCCAGCACCACCCCTCCATCCATGATCCCAGCGTTCAGGTACGCCCGAATCAGCCGGATCACACCGGCATCGTCGACGCGTCTTCTGAATCTGTCGATCAGAATGTCGTGGTTTATCCGGTCGAAAAACTTCGACAGATCCACGTCCACCACCACACGTTTGCCCGATTGAACGTACTCCCGCGCGGCCTTTACCGCGGCGAGCGCACCTCGTCCAGGACGAAACCCGTGGCTGTGTTCGCTGAATGTAGGATCGATCAGGGGTTGCAGCACTTGCAACAGTGCCTGCTGGATCAATCGATCCAGCACCGTCGGAATGCCAAGCTCACGCTGGCTCCCATCGGGTTTGGGAATCATCACCCTTCGCACCGGGCTTGGCCGGTACGTGCCCGCCAACAGCTCTTGACGGATTTGGGACCACTGCGTGCGTAACTTCTGGGCAGTGTGYTCGATGTCGAGCCCGTCCACCCCAGCTGCACCCTTGTTGGCCTTGACCCGCTTCCACGCTGCTTGCAGGTTCTCTCTTGTCAGCGCCGCTTCCAGCAGGCCACCTGTGCCCGCCTTCGACCTTGCCGACCCTATGTCCGGGGGTGCAGAGAGCGGGTCGCAGGCTTCGTCGCTGATGGGATCGCGCACAGCTTCACCRTGCGCTACGCTCACCCGCCCGGATTGGTCCGACATCTGACGCTTGGCCTTTAACATCTCTTCTGTCCTCGGTCACTCACTCTCGTTCGGTCCTTCGTGCTTTGCTTCTGCCTCATCGGCCCGCTACTGGCACTACTACGACCTCTGCTGACTCCTCGCTCCAGCATGCGCTGTCGCCCTTTCAGGCATAGGCGAGGTCTCCCCAGGTAAGGACGCAAACCTTCATCGCACAGCCGCCGCATCTACGCCGCTTCGCTTTGGTCACAAGAGCTTCGCGGTTCGATGCCCGCTCGCCCTGCTTGGCAGCGCCTTCTATGCAGTTTTTGTCCATCGGCTCACGATTTACGCTCCACGCTTCCTCCCCACATTCGGTCACCCTCATGCAGTTGCGCTTCACTTCACTCACTGTGACCAGCTCGTGGCGGGACTTGCACCCGCAGGTTTGCGCCCATGCTGGGCGCACATCGCGGTAGGGATGCCCGTTACCGGGCACCCCCCGCACAGATCCGGACGTGCCCGATTCGGGCATCCGGCTCCTACCTCGGGTGTTTGACGGCAAAGCGCTGGTTCGGCCATGGATGAAGGATTCGGGGTGTCGGGAGCCAGTGTGCGGCGAGCTTCGTCATCCGTTCCCACGTCAGGCCGTCCTTCTGACTACGCCGCCGAAGCGTGCGTCGCCAGAGGTCGGTGACGTGGTATCGGAAGGCCTGCAGTGCCCGCTGATTCGTGGGCACCGCGTGATACGCGAAGTAGCCCGTGATCACGGCCTTCAGCCATTTGCCCTGTTCGGGGATGGCWTCGTGCATGCGTTCCCGAAGCTGCGCCTTGATCTCCTTGAGCCTCGCCATCATGCGGTCACCCCTTGTCTTTCGCAGGAGCTGGAAGGCTCCACCGCGGGTCTTTCCACARATGAAGATAAAGCCCAGGAACGTAAAGGTTTCTGGCTTACCCAACCCGCGCCGCTTTCGTCGTGTCGCCGCAAAGCGGCCGAACTCCAGCAGTCTGGTCTTCTCCCCGTGAAGCTCGAGCGAGAATTGCTCGAACCTCGTTCGCATCGCGTCCCAGAATCGCCGCGCATCAGCTTCGTGCTCGAAGCCGACCACGATGTCGTCGGCGTAGCGCACGACGATCACGTTGCCAGTGGCTTCGCGCCGTCGCCATTGCTTGGCCCAGAGATCGAAGACATAGTGCAGGTAGACGTTCGCGAGCAGCGGTGAAACCACTGCCCCTTGAGGTGTCCCCATCTCACTGACGCTCCAGTTCCCGTCTTCCAGGACGCCCGCCTTGAGCCACTTGCGCACAAGACGGATGACGCGCTCGTCGCCAATCCGATGCTCCAGGAATCGGACGAGCCATTCCTGGCTGACCGAATCGAAGAAGCCTCGAATATCGGCGTCGAGAATCCAGTTCACCGGGGTATCGCCTATCGCCACCGACAGTGCGTCCAACGCGTCATGCTGGCTGCGTCCGGGTCGGAACCCGTACGAGAAGCCGAGGAAGTCTTCCTCATAGATGGCGTTGAGCACAGCGACGACCGCGCGCTGGACGATCTTGTCTTCTAGCGCCGCGATTCCCAGTGGGCGTTGTTTGCCGTCCGACTTCGGTATGAACCGCCGCCTGACGGGCAGCGCCCGGTAGCTGCCACTATGGACCCTTGCATGCAGCTCCCGAAGGTTGCCCTCCAGGTTCGCCTCGTAGTCCTGCCACGTCACGCCGTCCACTCCGGGTGCGGCACGGCGCTTGAGCGCCAGGAACGCGTCCCGCAGCAATTCGACCGTCACGTGGTGCAGCAGCGCCGTGAACTTTTCCTTCTTCCGCTGCCTTGCAGCGTTGCGTACACGGTCCAGCCCCTGTGACACGCTACCGCGGCTCTGTGTCCGTCGCGTGTGCGATTGGCCCGTGTTCCCCTTGGTCCCCGCCCTTGGCTCCACCCACTCCGCAGCCGGTCGCCCGACTTTGTTCGCAGGCTTCATCGCTACTATGGCGGAGTCTGACTTCTCAGGTCCGTTCATCATCGGCTACGGCTCCTCGCCTTCCCGATGCGGGCCAGTCGCCGAGGCGGCTGGTCAAACCCGAGATCTCCCGGTTCCCGTGCAAGGAGCGTGCGCACATGCCAGGGTCTCCGACCACGCCGGGTCGTCGGGGTGCTCGCGATGACGCGCCCAGACGTGTTGCCTTCCGCTTTTGGAACAGCGTGGGCACCCGAAACTTCCTTCCTATCGCGGCTCAATGGCTGGCCTATGCGTACCCCTGTCAACGCTTCGCGCCGCACCTCGCGGTGTGACGCGCATGACTCGGGGACAACATGATTCGCTACTTCTTTGTTGTCAGGGACTTGCACCCTTTACTCCTTGCCGGTCTCCCGGCGCACTCCAGATGAAGGGTTTGGGGTTGGCGTTGTGGTGGGCCACGTACAGATCGATGGCCAGTTCCAGTTCGGGCACGCTGGTGAAGCTGTCGCGCCGGATGCGGTTCTCCGAGATGTCGCGGAAGAAGCGCTCGACCATGTTCAGCCACGACGCCTGGGCTTTGGCGCCGACTATGTGCTGCCTCTGCTGCCGGGCTTCATTGCGCGATACCCAGCTGTTCAGTCGGACTGGCATTGGGACAACCGACGGGTCGACCTCATTTCGGAGGGATTCGATGCAGCCATCGCGGGCGGCTTCGAGCTCGCGCCCGGGGTTGCCGCTCGTAAAGAGCGGTGCCTTGGCATCCCCTACCAGCGACGCCGAGTGATCACGGACACCGGCCACATCGGGGGATCTGGCACTCTGGACCAGCGAGGCGCTCTCCGCTGAGGTCTATATGCCCCCCGAGGGGCCTGGGGAGACACGCCATGGCCCTCTTTCTTGTAGCCGCCGAAGCCTTGGTCGCCCACTATCTGAACGGACGCACCTTGCCGGAGCTGGTGCACAAAGCAGCAGTGCAAGCGGCGCGAACGCGGCTGATTGAGGGGAAGATGCCCGTCCTTGA